>JAESQE010000077.1 GCA_016765335.1 Planctomycetaceae bacterium | reverse complement strand
CCTTTCCAAGCAAAAACAGGAATCCCAGTAGCAGCCATTGCAGCAGCAGCATGATCCTGTGTCGAGAAGATGTTGCAGCTGGACCACTGCACTTCGGCACCCAGCGCGACAAGAGTTTCCATCAGAACGGCTGTCTGAATTGTCATATGCAGGCAACCTGCGATACGAGCTCCTTTAAGTGGCTTGGAATCCCCATATTTTTCCCGTAACGACATCAGGCCGGGCATTTCATTTTCAGAAAGTGAAATATCTTTGCGACCAAAATCGGCCAAGCCGATATCTTTTACTTTGTACGGAAGCGATTCTGTTGACGACATCAAGTTAATTCCTGTTCAAAATCAGGGGATCAGCTCCCCAAACGAGAAAAAGTGAAACTACTGAACACTACGAGTACGGGAGAATCCCTGCCTGGGCCCGCTTGCTATTGCATCTTACCGGCTGAGTACGTCGCAGAATTCGTGTCTGCGGGGGGTAATCACCACAAAAGAGTGAGAAACTTCGCATCCTCACTCGATCCAGATTGAGGAAACGCTACACTGAACGCAGTTTATCAATCTTGCGTAACAATAGAAAAAGAAAACTCGGATCACAAGTGCGTTTCTACGCTCGTACAGGGAAAACGAAGGAATTCCTGTATTTACTCAGCACACCAGCTGACCGCTTTGCTATCGAAAGCAGAATGCGATCCCTTTACGTACACATATGACTACTCTTTCTGAAATTTTCACAACTGATCGTCCAGTCGTCTCTATTGAGGTCTTTCCCCCAAAAACTGAAAAGGGAGATCTTGCACTCTTTAAGATGCTGGATTGCTTAACCCAGTACAAGCCTCAGTTCGTTTCCTGCACATACGGTGCGGGGGGCAGCGTACGAACCCGCACGATCGATCTGTGTCAACAAATTCAACAGCGATATAATATTCCAACAACTGCTCATTTAACTTGTGTTGGCTCGACTCGCGATGAGATTATTGAGCTGCTTAAAGATGCAAAAGCTGCTGGGATTCAAAATATCATGGCTCTTCGGGGAGATGCACCTGAAGGTGCAGAGTCATTTGAAACGGTTTCAGATGGACTTTCCTACGCCGACGAATTGGTTCAGCTCATCAACGAGAACTTCCCGGAAATTGGCATGGGGGTCGCAGCTTACCCGGAAAAACATACCGAAGCTCCCGATCTGGAAACGGACTTACAAAACCTGAAACGAAAAATTGATGCCGGTGCAGATGTCGCATTCACGCAGCTGTTTTTTGTCAATGATAACTTTTATCGCTTCCGGGAAATGTATCAACAAGCGGGCTGTAAAATCCCGTTAGTGCCGGGCATTATGCCGATCACTGAATTTGCACGCATCAAACGAATTACTGCCATGTGTGGAGCGATTTTCCCGGACGAACTGGCAGCAAAACTCGAAGCCGTTCAAGATGACAAAGAAGCTCAAATGGAAATTGGTGTCAATCACGCGATTGCGCAATGTCAGGATCTTTTGAACCAGGGAGCACCCGGCATCCATTTTTACGCCTTGAATAAATCCCAGGCGTGCCAGCAAATCTTGGAAGCTCTGAATCTATAATTTACGGGTATCTTAAACTCCCGGGGAACGAGAGTTGTTTCTCTGTGAGCTCAGTGCGTTTCAGGGCTAACTTCTTTTAACGAATGATGAAAAACATTAGATGACTGTTCTTTCTCAAAACTCGACAGCTGACCTGCTGAATAACCTAATTGATGATCGCATTCTTTTGCTCGATGGAGCCATGGGGTCGTTGATCATGGATAAAAGGCCAACCGAAGCAGATTACCGAGGCGAGCAATTCAAGAATCATTCAATCGATCTGAAGAACGCTAACGACGTTCTTTGCCTGACGCAGCCCGAGTTAATCAAAAGCGTACACCGCATGTACCTGGAAGCTGGCTCGGACATAATCGAGACGAACAGCTTCAATGCAAATATCATTTCGCTGGAAGAGTTTGCATTAGCTGACCTGACCTACGAAATGAACAAAAAAGCTGCCAGCTTAGCCAAAGAAACAGCAGACGAATTCACTCGCAAAAATCCGGATAAACCTCGGTTTGTTGCAGGCAGTATCGGGCCGACTAAAGTTCAGCTTTCGATGAACGCCAACGAAGCGGGAACCCGACCGGTTTCTTACGAGCAAATGGTCGATTCCTATGCAGAGCAAATTCGTGGTTTGCTCGATGGTGGCTGCGATATTCTGCTCCCCGAAACTTCTTTTGATACTTTAAACACAAAAGCCTGTCTGTTCGCCATCAGTCAGGTGTTTACCGAAAAGAATGTCAACGTGCCTGTGATGGTTTCGGGAACCATCTTTGCCGGCGGGCGTTCGATGACTGCGCAAACCGTGGATGCGTTTTACACTTCGGTTTCGCATTTTCCGCTGTTCAGTATCGGATTGAATTGTGCATTAGGCCCCAAGCAAATGCGTCCGTATGTCGAAGCCTTATCGCAAGTGGCTGATTGTCGAATCAGTTGTTACCCCAACGCAGGCATGCCCGATGGCATGGGCGGTTTTGATGCCAGCCCTGAAGAGGTCGCAACTGAACTGGCTGCCTATGCCAACAATGGCTGGGTCAATATTGTGGGAGGTTGCTGTGGAACAACCCCCGAATATATCCGTCAAATTGGCGAACAGACAGCTGCGTTAAAGCCACGCACAATTCCTACGGGTTTAAACACCACTGCTTATGCAGGACTGTTACGTTATGAGATTCGTCCGGAATCGAACTTTCTGATGATTGGCGAGCGTACCAACGTGACAGGCTCTCGAAAGTTTGCTCGTTTAATTCGCGAAGAAAAGTACGACGAAGCCATCAGTGTTGCGCGTGAGCAGGTCGAAGGTGGCGCCAACATTATCGATGTGAATATGGACGAAGGACTGCTCGATTCTGAAGCCTGTATGCAAAAATTCCTGTGGCTCATTAGTGACGATGGCGACATTTCTGTGCCGATCATGGTTGACTCTTCCAAGTGGTCTGTCATCGAAGCCGGTTTGAAATGCGTGCAGGGCAAACCGATTGTGAACTCAATCAGCCTCAAAGAGGGCGAAGAAAAATTTCTGGAGCATGCCAGGAAAATCCGTCAATACGGTGCAGCTGTTGTCGTCATGGCTTTTGATGAGAAAGGCCAGGCAACTGATGCTGATGAGAAAGTCGCGATCTGCAAACGTGCTTACAAACTTCTCACCGAGCAAGCAGGCTTCCCGGCTGAAGATATCATTTTTGANCCNAACATTCTNACCGTCGCCACCGGAATGGATGAGCACAATAACTACGCAGTAGAATTCTTCGAAGCTGTCAAACGTATCAAAGTCGAATGCCCTGGTGCAAAGACTTCGGGTGGTGTCAGTAACGTTTCGTTCTCATTCCGTGGCAACAATGTTGTCCGCGAAGCAATGAATGCAGCGTTTTTGTATCACGCGATCCANGCTGGCCTGGATATGGGTATCGTGAATTCGAGTCAGCTCGAAGTTTATGATGAAATCGACAAAGAGCTGCTCGTGCACATCGAGGATGTTCTGCTCAATCGCAGAGATGACGCGACAGAACGCCTGGTTGACTTCGCAGAAAAGATTAAGGACCAAGACCAGGGGGAAGTTTCCGAGAAGAAAATCGCGGAGTGGCGAAACGGTACCGTCGAAGAACGCCTTCAATATTCGGTCATGAAAGGCATTACCGATTTCATCGACGAAGATACCGAAGAAGCCCGAGTGAAATATGAACGCCCGCTGAATGTGATTCAAGGCCCGCTGATGGATGGCATGAGCGTTGTGGGCGAATTATTCGGCGAAGGAAAAATGTTTCTCCCGCAAGTGGTAAAGTCTGCCCGCGTGATGAAAAAGTCGGTAGCGTATTTAACGCCGTTCATGGAATCCGAAAAAGAAGAAGCCGGCTCTAGTTATCGTGGCGTCTTTCTGATCGCAACAGTCAAAGGCGACGTGCACGATATTGGTAAGAATATTGTCGGGGTTGTATTGAGCTGTAATAACTTTGAAGTGATCGACCTGGGCGTGATGGTCTCCACAGATGTCATTCTCGATACCGCGATTGAAAAAGGAGCAGACGTGATTGGTCTGTCCGGTTNGATCACGCCATCGCTGGATGAAATGATTTCGGTTGCCCAGGAAATGAAACGTAGAGGCATGACAACGCCGCTGCTTATTGGCGGGGCTACCACTTCAGCCAAGCATACCGCAGTGAAAATCGCACCCGGATACGATCACATTGTTGCGCACGTGGGAGACGCCTCAAAAGCTGTCCCGGTTGTTGAAGCTTTGATCGACAAAGAAAAACGGATTGAATTCGATGAGAAGAACCGTGTCGATCAACAGCGTGACCGAGAGATGTTTAGCAAACGCCAGAAACGTAAACTCGCTAGCTACGGAAAAGCATTCCAGCGTCGATTCAAAACCGATTGGAAAAGCATAGATATCCCCACGCCTGAGTTCCTGGGAACAAAAGTCTTAGACGATTTCCCGCTGGAGAAAATCCGGGAATACATCGACTGGTCTCCGTTCTTTTTGACATGGTCACTGCAAGGAAAATACCCGAAAATATTTGATGACAAAGTCGTCGGCGTTGAAGCGAAGAAACTGTACGACGACGCCAACACGATGCTTGATCAGATCATTGCGAATAAATGGTTGACTGCNAAAGGTGTCTACGGCTTCTGGCCCGCCAATTCGGATCGAGACGATATCGTTCTGTACGATCCGGAAGATGATAGTAAAGAGTTGATGAGATTTCCAATGCTGCGTCAGCAATGGGAACGCAAAGGGCAGGACGAGTTCCGCTCGCTTTCAGATTATATTGCACCAATCGATTCCGCACGCAAAGATTTTCTCGGAGCATTCGCTGTCACGACCGGTTTAGGCATTGAAAATCCACTGAAACAATTTGAAGCTGAGCACGACGATTATCAATCGATTATGCTCAAGTCTGTTGCGGATCGGCTGGCAGAAGCATTTGCAGAATGTCTGCATGCACAATCACGAATTGACTGGGGCTTCGGCAAACAGGAACAGCTTTCCAATGACGAAATGGTCGCTGAAAAGTACCGAGGCATCCGCCCTGCATTCGGCTACCCCGCCTGCCCAGACCACACACCCAAATGGCGACTGTTCGAGTTGTTGCAAGCCGAAAAATACGCAGAGATTTCCCTGACAGATTCGTTAGCCATGTGGCCCGCATCATCGGTCAGCGGCTTGTATTTCGCTCATCCGGAATCACGTTACTTCTCGGTTACTCAAATTACTGAAGAACAACTCGAAGACTACGCCAAACGATCAGACATGAGCATCGAAGACGCCAGAAAATGGCTCTCACCAATTCTGGGATAATCTGGGATAAGAGGTCGAGCACAAAACGACTTATTCATGTTACCGGATAGCCCATACGATCCCGCTTGAGCGGTCGTGTGAGTGCAGTAAGCACCCAAGCGGAGTCGCTAAACTCCCCGCAGTTTGCCTCATCCTCGCTCAGAAGCCACAAACCCCCCTCTCGCTCCCCCTTCGTGAGGGGGGAGAACCATTTTTAGAGATTCTCATCAGTGTTTCCCCGCACTACAAATGTTAATCCAGGTACAATAGGAAGACCTGACAAATCAGAAATAATTCTTTCATTTCTCATAATCGTTAGAGTCGATACTTGAACTGGGACAGAGAGCTTACTGGTAGTAACAGTTTGAACTATCAGTATTGGATGCACGTGGGGACATTACGAGGAAGGGGAGGACATGTTTCAAAAACAGCGAATTCAACACTGGAATAATCTTTCCTTCTTGACTGTGGCGGTGATGACCGTTGCTGTCTTGGCAGGGTGTGCAGGTCAAAAATATGGTTTTCCGGGGTTCGGCTCTAAGCAGGCTGAAACATCCTATGTGGATAATCAATCCTTAGAGGGACAGAATGCATCCGAATCGAACCTCGCAACAGGTGCTCCTGTTTTTCATGGTGGCGACAAAAAACCGATGATTGCCCCAGCATCTGCTTCTGATCAGAAACTGGACCTGGATAATCACGTTGCAGGAAAAGTGCACATTAATACTCTCACCGAGACATCCCTGAATAATTCTGAAAATGAAATTGACCAGGCATTTCGTGATTTTATTGCAGCAGATGCAGCAGCTCACAAGCAGGAATTGCAAGAAGCATCAGGGAATTACAATCAGCTTGTTTCCCAAATAGACCAAGGAGCTTCCTCCCTGGATGCCTTGAAGGCCAGTTTTGAATCGCTTGAAAAATCAAATGCGACCCCCAGATCAGTAGATTCTAATTATGAGATGTCGTTTGCGAAGTACGCAAACAGTCTAAAACAGAATCAGCCCGTTGAAGCTTCTGGGATAATTATTCAACCTGCAACGAAGTCAACTGCAACGGAGTCAACAGTAGCGACCAAGAAACCTTCGGCATTTTCCTGGGCAACATCTCACAAGAAAAATGAAGACGACAAAGCACTACCTGAAAAGCTGATGTTAACTCCCCCTCAGGAAGCCACGAAGTCTGGTCCGGTACGAAGGTTGCTGGCAAGATCGCAAGTTTTGATTCAGAATAATAATTTGCTGGATGCCCGAGTGTTGGCTGAAACGGCAAGCATGCTGAAAAAGAAAACACAAGCTGTTTTCTCACCTGAAGAAGTGACACCCGAGCAGGTACTCGCAGAAATCACAACGCGAGAACGAAAAAGGAAAGAGAAGCTTCTTGCTAGCCTCGACTCCAAAGAGCAATCATTGCCAACAGAGAATCAGATTCCTGAACCAATCAGCCAGCCACTACAGCGAAACGCCCCTGTGGTCATCGATATGAGTCAGGAATGGATGAACACTGCAACCACGAAAAGTCAATGGAGTTCTCTTGATAAAGACAATCAAGAACAGCGTTCAATTAAGCAATCTGGTCAACAGCCCCGATTACCATTAATTCAATCGGGGCAGCAACCTGTTAATCAAGCGTCTTATGGCGTAGGTCGATTTAAGCGTTCTGTTTGGGATTCACAGCCTGTGCAACGGAACGCAACTTCGATTCAAAATGCATCGTACGCTCAATCACAAGGAGCATTAAATGCCGAAGAACAGATTGAAAGTTCGGATTACGACGAATTCGCAGCGGACATTGCAGGGGTAAGCGTCAAAGACGCTTCTGGAATTGAACTAGCTCCGTTACTGATTGATGAATCAGAACTGACCATCGAATCAGTTGACCATTCTGGGTTTTCAACTCCGATGTTAAGCCTGATTGTTTGCGGAATTGCATTTGCCTCATTCATGTTGATTCGCTGGCGAAGATAAATCGAATTGTCTCAAACGGATTTTGCAGACATTAAAATGCGACAACAGAAACGTTACCAGGGATGGCTCAGCAGTATGATTAATTATTCAGGATTCCTTGTTTTATTGACTGCGTTGTTGTCATCTGTTGTATGCCTGGATGTAGATGCTGGCGAACCTGATCAACGAGTCGATGAATCGGTCGTTTCTGATCAAGTGCGATCCAGTGTCGGTCGATTGAAATCGTTTGGCGACGAATCGATCCTCAAGCAATACGCGCCGGACCCTGAACGAGAAAAAGATATTCAGCGACTACTCCCGAATTATCAGGTGACCCAAAAGGGAACATCAGATCGCAGGATTCGGGATCAAGCGATCAAACGGTTGAACAAAATTCAACTGACGAATTCTGGTCGCCAGATGGCTAATAATGTTGTCGATAAACTGAGCTTGTTTCGTCGAATGCCCGAAGTTTGTTTTGAAGTCAATCCGGAAACGTATGAATATTTTGTCGGGCACCCCGATATCGTTGTCAGCTTGTGGCAGGCGATGGGAATTTCTGGAATGAAGCTAAGGCAAACCGGCAAATTCAAATATGAACTCGACAACAACGATGGCACCGTGTGCGATTTGTACTACTTGCGAAAAAGCAAAACGACGAATGTCATTTATTGCCAGGGTAAGTTCAAAAGCCCGTTGCTGAAAAACCCAATTCAAGCCCGGGGAGTGCTTTGCCTGCATTCTAAATTTGAGAAACATAAAGACGGGACAATTTTTGTTCGGCATCATGCGGATGTTTTTCTGCGATTCCCCAGCCCTGCTGTCGAAACGGCTGCCCGATTAATTTCCCCGGTCAGCAACTACATTGCTGATCGCAACTTCCAGGAGATCAGTCTGTTCATGCACTCAATTTCTCTCACGATGGCTCGTCAACCAAGTTGGGTCCAGCAGATAGCTAGCCAGTTGCCTGGAGTGCACCCGAATCGATCCAGGGAATTGCAAGAGATCGTTCGAAAGAACTACCAAGCCAATCAGAAACGTTTAGCAACACGATGGGATGAGTTTCAGAGTCCTGCATTGTAAACCAAAGCCATGTAACATAAGCTCCCATGCGTTTGATCGATATTCGCAGATCGCGATTCCTTTTAGAGATAATGAAGTTAAGATGGATCCCTTGAAAACACTGGGCCTAATGCTGATTGCTGCTATGGCTTCGATGGTGATTCCGTTTCAGGCGATTGTCAACGCACGGCTTGGACAAACTCTGGCCAACCCATTCTTTGCAGCGCTGGTTTCATTTCTCGGAGGAACGTTGGCTTTGATTGTGTTAGTCCTCGTGACAACACCGGGAATTCCAGCTTGGCCCAAAGAAACTCCGGTGCCGTGGTACCTGATGACTGGTGGACTGTATGGCGTGGTCTTTGTGACCGTTGTGCTGGTGCTTGTGCCAAGAATTGGCACCGTAAATGTCCTTGCAGCTGGTATTGCAGGGCAGCTCATCATGTCGATCATTGTCGATCACTTCGGCATCTTGGGTGTACCTCATCTTCCGATCACATTGCCTCGGATGATCGGGTGCCTGACTTTACTGGGAAGTCTGTTTCTTATTCAGATGAAGTGATACGCATTCGCTGACGATTTTGAAGTTACTAATTTTTTTGGCAGAGGTAACTGGGGGACAAAATTTCCTCAAAGTTTCTCTTGCCCCCGCCACCCATTGCAACAAGAAGCCGTTATTCAGCGTTCAACGAATAATCAAAGCGGGCTTCAAGAATGCAGGATGGTGTCTTGCACCCACCTTCACGTGCCCGTTGATTCTCTATGACCCCAAAGCTGGCGATTCGGGCTGGTATTTCTGTGTTGTTACGATCGATGCAACACTAAACGGAACCGCGAAATTCTCTATCAACGTGCCCATTCCGGCACGTCAGACGAAGGCGTTTTTGGCTTACTCGGTGGGGTGAATTCGCGTGGGTTGATTTCCGGCAAGGCCTCGCTAAATGGAGGAGCGCTGCTTACCGGGGGAGCAGGTCTTGTTTTTTTCTGTGGTATTGCCGCAGGTGCTTGTGATGTAAATGCATGGGCGGAAAATGGGATCGCATCACTTAGTTGTTGGTGATCGGTTTGTTGCACAGGTTGTGTTGTCAACGGGGCAGCGGAATCGTTTTGAGCCGTTTGAATGATCTGATTCTGTAGCCAGACGCCGGATGGCGCATCCAGTTCGTAATTGGTGATCGCTTTCGGTTTGTCGCGAAGTTTTCTGTTAGCAATCGCTGTGGGTGAACCTAAAATCTGTTGGCTCCCCAAGTGCCGAACAGGGTAGCCTGCCATCTGTGGAATCGCCCAAAGTTTATCGGGTAACTGCGGAGGATTGATTTCGACACTCTTCAGCTCGATGTGCATCGTCTTATCCTGTTGAGCAAATTCGAGACGGATATCATAAGGCAGCCTCGCTTTGGTGTTAGGGAACTGGCGGTAGTCAGTCAGTTTTGCACTGGCGAGTAGGCGATGCTCGGAATCGTACAATTGATGCTCACGCACTTCTCCTTTTTTGAGATCCACCGTTATGATTTTGCGGGTCTCCTGTCCCTGTTCGTTTCGGTGATGACTGACCAGTTGCACGGAATAGGGATTGTCGGGATCACGCACGAGATCAGCTTCGCTGGCATCAATGGTCGAAACGTTAAGTACTTCCATCAACCATTCCGGTTGAAACGGAATCGGCATCTGATTTTGAATCTGTTCCAATTCCGAATGCTTCACCGTCATAATCGCTTTGGGTTCCATTCGCTTCACAAAGAACCAAAGTTCCTCTGAACTAGAACCAATATCAAATTCACTTTGACCAGAAAGTCCACTCGAAACGGTGAAGCGTAACTTGCGAGGTTCTTCAACGGCGAGCATTGCATTAAGAGACACAGGGACCCCTGAGACACGCACACGAGCAGAAGTTGATTGCCAGGAGTGAATCGGTTCAATGTGCTGATTCACATACGCGATAATTTCTTCTTTGGTTGCTTCAGTCGGAATTTTTGTAGAACGATGCAGCATTTGCGGCCACTGTGGGCGGTATCCTGAGGAAGCAATATTGCAACCGGAGCTTGCCAGCAGGCAGATTAACATCAAACAGCAGCTGGCACATTTTCGTGCCCAACCTGTCGAAATCATATTGACAATCTCCTGCTTCCCATCCATCGATTCAAATTCATTTCGTTCTTTAGAGGGAAGATATTTCTGTGAATGCTATTAGGCGGCTTGACTGTTTGGTTCGCGTCCCAGGGCTTCAATTTCCGCCTGCATCTGAGCAACTTCAAATTGTGAAAGTTGCTCTTCTGTAATTTCGAAGGTGCCTTCACCTTGAGAACCGACCAGAACCATGAAGTTTCCGTCCGGCTTCACCAGCGTTTCGTCAAGAATCAATCGTTTCTTTCGGATTAATAACAACGCCAAAACATAGCGAAGTTTTTGTTGATGCTCGTTGGCTTGCTCAGCCAACTGCATAAACAGATCCAGCAATTGATCCAGGTCCAAAAAGGATGCAATTTTCAATTCAGGCTCAGCGACCTCAGTTCGCCAAACCCCAATGGCTCCATCAGGAACTCCCGACCAACCCTCTGGCGAAAAATCAACGCGTTCATATCGCCCGTTCTTTTCCATCAGAATGGAATAACAAAGCGTTCCCGGTTCGAAGTCTTCGCCGNTGANCGNNNNCGTTTTNAGCTAATGGTTTAAGTGAATAATCCATGATTTTTATTTGTAACTCATAGGAAAAATGGACCCAAACAGGACAGATTGTGCCGGGAATGTAAGCGATTTTGCCAAATCACAGCAAGAGCGGTTTCATTTCGAGCCAACTATCCCAGTTCCTGGGAATTGAGAGACAATAATACGTGGCCATATGTTCTGTTTATGGTTATTAATGGAGGTTCTCAATCAGTGGAGAATCGTGTGTCGCTTTGGTACTGTGTGGCTTGAAGCAGTTTTGAGACCGCTTCTGACAATCAAAGTTAAAAACGAGAGCCTGTAACAGGCTCGATTGAAATATTTGCGATACAAAACAGGAGATGGCTGATGACAGGCTCGGCAGCTGGGCAAACTGAACCAATAGGCACTCTTTCCGAGCAGGAAGTGAGGGAGTGGATTAATGAGCATATCAATCCAGCTGATTTTAAAGGGAAACGAGTACTTCTGATTGTTCCCGATGCTACCCGGACGGCTCCGATGCCTTTGTTGTTTGATACGCTGCGCCGTTTATTGAAGCCTCATACCAAAACATTGGATGTAATTTTTGCACTCGGCACACATCCTCCGATGTCAGAAACTCAGATGTGCCAAGTACTTGGGATCAAACCGGAAGAAAGACAACGCCTGTTTTATCAACTGGGTCTTTTCAATCATGAATGGGACCGAGACGAAAAACTGACACAGCTGGGCGTGCTAACAGAGCAGGAAACCCACGAGATTTCGAATGGGCTAATGAGAGAAGAAGTCCCTGTAAAAATCAATAAACGAATTCTCGATTACAATCTGCTTTTGGTGGTCGGGCCAGTTTTCCCGCATGAAGTGGTCGGTTTTTCAGGCGGAAACAAGTATTTCTTCCCTGGTATCTCAGGGCCGGAACTTTTGAACTTTTTCCATTGGCTGGGGGCGTTAATCACCAATGCAGAAATCATTGGGACCAAAAGTACGCCTGTTCGAGATGTTGTGGACAAGGCCGCTACGTTGATTCCGGTTGAAACCAAGGCGTTAACCTTTGTCGTTTCTCCACAATGTGAACTGCACGGCTTGGCTTACGGATCACCCGAAGAAGCTTGGAGCGAAGCAGCTGATTTATCTTCGCAGGTGCATATTAAATGGTGTGATCGCAGCTACAAGCAGGTGTTATCCTGTGCCCCTGAAATGTACGACGAGCTATGGGTTGCTGGAAAGTGCATGTATAAATTGGAACCTGTCGTGGCTGATGGCGGGGAATTGATCATTTACGCCCCTCATTTATCAGAAATTTCGGTCATACATGGAGATTTGATTCGCGAGGTTGGTTATCATGTTCGCGATTACATCATCAAGCAACCCGAGCGTTTCGGGCACATTCCCAGAGGAGTGCTTGCTCATTCAACACACGTGCGGGGTAGCGGAACATATGAAGATGGCATCGAAAAGCCTCGTGTGCAAGTGACATTGGCCTCACAGATTTCCAAAGAAGTCTGCGAATCGATCAACTTGGGTTATCGCGATCCCGATTCGATAGATATCGAATCGTTTGCCAATCGTGAAGACGAAGGAATTTTGCTGGTCCGCAAAGCCGGCGAACAACTTCATCGTCTTCAAGAAGGCGCCCAATAATTTATTACGGAGCATTGACA
>JAESQE010000076.1 GCA_016765335.1 Planctomycetaceae bacterium | reverse complement strand
TGTGTGACCGACTTCGTGGCTCATTGATTGACGAATACGTTCGACATGAGAAAAGCAGTCGCGACTACCCAAGAAAGAAACAGAAGTATCGTTCAGCCACCAAACCCAACATAAAACAAGCCACCAAACCCCAAATTCAAGCCGCCCAGAAACTCAAACAAAAAAAAAGTTAACGGCGTTGCACGGCACCCAACTACGCTCGTGTATTCAACCATGGCTAATTTACTTCTCTTTTATCTCGGTGGCTCATTCTCTTTGTGCCTTTGAGTTTTCGTGGTTCAAACAATCATCCAAAAACATATTTCAATGACGGAATTAGCTTATTAGTTAGTCCCAACTCTTCTCTAACTCCTTCCTTCAACAAGGGGGAGAACCAATTAACATAGGCTCCCTCTAGAAGCAGCCCTGTTCCTGTAAGACGTCAAAGCAATTCAAAAAAGTTCCCACAGAAATCATTTTTCAAGGAATTCAACAGGAATCCCCACGCGGATTGATTCTCTCTGGCCTAAATCGTTACGATTGATAGCTGTTTAATGAAATAAGATTAACCACAGAGATCACAGAGGACACCGAGAAAAATCTGATACTCAGAAAAGAATCCGTGCTCATCCGTGGCTAATTTTATTTTCTCTTTTATCTCTGTGACCTCTGTGGCAATCATTTCAAACCATAACAAATCCAGTTTGCCTCAATACATCACCCTCACGCCCTATTTATAAAGATGCTCCCCATGAAAAAGAATTTTCTCGCATTTAATCTCATTGTCTTGATGCTGCTTTGCGTTGCCTCAAGTTCCCAGGCGAATCCCTTTCCACTGAATGCGAAACGGATCCTGTTCATTGGGGATTCTATCACGCACGCGGGTCACTATGTGAATTTAATCGAGACGGAACTTCGCTTACAAAATGTCCAGCCGATGCCGGAAATTATAAACATCGGCCTGGGAAGCGAAACGTGCAGCGGGCTTTCTGAACCCGAGCACCCTTTTCCTCGTCCCGATGTGAATGAACGACTCGAACGAGCATTAAAGAAAATCAAACCCGATGTCGTTGTGGCCTGTTACGGCATGAATGATGCGATTTATCATCCGTTTAGCGAAGAAAGATTTCAGGCTTATCAAATCGGTATCCACAATGTGATTGCAACCGTGCACAACCATGGTGCCAAAATCATCCTGCTGACTCCTCCGCCGTTTGATGCGATTCCGCTCAAAGGAAAAGGAAAGTTGCTGCCTGCTGGGCAAGATAAGTATGCGTACTTTGCCATGTACGAGAATTACGACAATGTCCTCAAGCGATACGGACAGTGGATCATGAAGCAAAATGACGATGCTGAGATGCTGATTAATATTCATGCACCCTTGACTGCCTATGCTGCTGAAAACAGAAAGAAGAATCCGGAATTCACGATCTCACCTGATGGCATTCACCCCAACAGCGAGGGACATCGCGTGATGGCTCAAACAATTCTCAAGGCCTGGGGAGTGGAATCATTCATCGAACCGTCCGCTGAACTTCAAAAGCTGATGACTCAACGTGGCAAACTTCTCCACGATGCATGGCTAAGTGATATCGGACACAAACACCCCAGGATTCGTGCGGGGCTGCCGTTGGAAGAGGCACTTCAAAAAGCCAACGACCTGAATCAAAAAATTGTCCCGCTGGTTGAACAAGGCCGAAAACCTGTCATCTCCAAACGACTCTCTACAGCTGGGACTATTCACCAGATCCATTACCCTGCGATCTTTCAGGAAGAAGAACTCAAATTATTTGTAGACTACTACTTATGGATTCCAGAAGGCGTTCAGAAAATCCGAGGCATCATCGTGCATCAACACGGCTGTGGTCCCGGTTCATCATCCAGCGGTCAAACCGCAGCTGACGATTTGCATTGGCAGGCATTAGCCAAGAAATGGGACTGCGCACTATTGGGGTCTTCTTACGAACCGCGTAAAGGAGTCAATTGTCGTTTGTGGTGTGATGCCAGAAACGGTTCCGATAAACGCTTTCTGCAAGCTCTAAATCATTATTCAGAATCGACCGGACATTCTGAAATCGCGACTGCTCCGTGGTGTATTTGGGGACATTCGGGCGGCGGTTTCTGGGCCAGCTTGATGCAAACCAAACATCCTCAGCGAATTGTTGCAATCTGGTTACAATCTGGAACAGCCTTCGGCTACTGGACCAAAGGAGACATCGAGGTTCCGGAAATTTCGGAAGCTGCCTATCAGGTGCCTGTGATGGGAAATCCAGGGTTGAAAGAAAAAGGACACAAACGATTCAAATCTGCCTGGGATGGTACCACTGCGATGCGAAAAGCTTATCTTGCCAAAGGGGCTCCGTTTTTCGAATTTGCTCCCGATCCGAACACCGCACATGAATGTGGCAATTCCCGCTATCTTTCGATTCCATTTTTCGACTTCTGGCTCGCTCATCGCCTCCCGGAAACAGCAGGAAATTCCTACCCAAAGTTAAACCCCACCACAGATGCCCTTGCTGATTGGGATCGAGAGATGAAACCGAAGCTTGAAGAATTCATTAAAACCGGAGCAGTCAGCGACAACACACCTCCNCCTGCTCCGACAAACATNCAAACCAAACGCCTCGAAGATGGCAGCGTGCAAATCAGTTGGTCAGCTGAGGCAGATTTTGAAAGCGGCATCCGAGCCTTCCGCATCGAACGCAACGGCAAGCCCATCGCACAGGTCCCCGAAACCCCCAAAAACAACTTCGGTCGCCCCCTGTTCCAAAACCTGTCCTATTCCGACTCCCCCGTCAAACCATTACCAGAAATGACATTCATCGACAAATCCGCCCCCAAAGGAAAACTGCCCAACTATAAGGTACGCACCATTAACAGTGTCGAAATGCTTTCACCTTAGGTGAAGTAGAAAGCAATTAAACANTTAGAGGTACAATGAAAATTCGAATAGCACCAATGGGATTCCCACAGCCCCTTAACACACGATTGAAAACATGTCATCATTTTGCCTGTTGTTCTGGAATATTCAACGTAAAGTTGACCCCGATATTCTGGCGAGTTTGGCNAGTACAAAGAATGTCGATTTCATCTGCTTGGCAGAAAGCGAATTGGATTCAGGTGAGATGCTCAAGGCATTAGGAAACAATAATTCGAACAAGTTTCTTAGCCCAAATACAAATACCCCCAAAATCCAAGTTTTTCATCGCGACACTNTAAAAACAACTGTAAGATATGGGGATATTAGTGGGCGATGTGCTATTGCCAGTATCATCTTTGATCAAGTCGAATTTTTAATTGCAATCATGCATTTAATAAGCAAAAACAATTGTGAGAGAGTCGATCAATATATTGAAGCAACAGATCAGGCCGAAGGGATTCGAAACTATGAAAAAAAACGGGGAAATTGTCGTACAATCTTGTGTGGTGACCTCAATATGAATCCGTTTGAAGATGGACTTGTTGCAGCAAAAGGGTTTCATGCATTATCGGATCGTAATTTAGTGCAAAAGGGAAGCCGAACCGTTCATGGAAAAGAATATCCATTCTTTTATAATCCCATGTGGAACTTTTTCGGGGACATGACTGATGGCCCTTCAGGAACATACTACTATCGTAAGTCATCCCATGTTTCGCATGATTGGCATATACTTGACCAAGTCTTGCTGAGAAAAGATTGTCTCCCCTACTTTTCTCGAATTGAAATAGTAACCGAATTCAATGATATTAATCTCAAAAACGATTTAGGCCGACCAGATAAAAAAAGTTATTCTGACCACTTTCCCATACTTCTCCATTTGGAGTCTCTAAAATGAGCAGCAGTGAAACAAACCTTTGGCCAGAATATATTACCTCACAGGAATTCTTGAAACCCAAGGAAATCCTGCAATCCCAGGCTAAGATCCTTTCGGATCAAATGAAAGGGAAGGTTCTTGGCGAAATAGATGAGGTGGCTACTGATGTACAAGATGACCCAAAGCAGTCAAGAATAACGCTACAGTTTTTCGTTGTTGCAGCCAACGAAAAACTGCGTATTAAAATTCTGGATGNTACCTACCGGAAAAAGTTTGATTATCCAGCTGCCATTACTTATCAATCAGAATTGCCAACTTATCTACGCAAGAAGTACTACAAACCAGGGAGACCAGCCTTCGCAACATTGGGTCTGAGCATAATGGGTGAACAGAGCGGAAAATGGATTGACAATGAAGGAGTCTGTTCCACACCAGATGAATTTAGAGAGAAACTTGAAGAAACACTGGCTACGGCAGAGGTCAAATCAGCCGTTATGGCGGTACTGGCCGCAGCTAGCGAAGAAATAGATGAATAAAAACTAAACATCCTTTCAAATCGATTAAGCACCAGGAATCTGAAAAATTGCGTTTCGACTTTTCGAATTGGCTTTCAATTGGTACAGTATTGGTTCACAGGGACGTTGATTTTGCCGACCAGGGAGGGACGGTATGTTTTTAACTTGCTCAATTCGTCGCAAACTGTTTGTGCAGTTTACATTAGTGTTCGTCATGCTGCTCGCGATGGCGATTGCTGCGATTATCGGTCTGGTTTCTTACCGGGGCGTGTTAGCCGACTTGGAATACAGCATCAACGATGCTCCACGCTTGGCAGAACTCACTTCTGAAATTAATGACCTGTGTGTGCCNTTNGTCGAACAGCCTCAAGACATGAGCAGTTTTGACCCCCAGATATTTGCCTACTCTCAGCATCAAAAATTCTCTGAGCAGTTTTGCATTTCCAAAGACAAAATCCAAGATTATCACAAACGAGTTGATGATCTGCCACACAACTCGTATAAAAAAGTAGATCGTGATCGACTACGAAATCATATCATCAACACGGTGATATTGATTGAAGAACACGAACATCAATTGATCAATCCCGCTCAACGAGCACAAACTGCTCGGCAACTGCTCGGCTGGTTGATTAGCCTGCGTCAGTTGGCGGATCAAATGCCCGATCCGTTCAAAGTTTATGTACCCCGGATGGCTGAAGCTCAAAAGAATTTGCAGTTTTGCTTGAATATCGTCATCGGAACCAGCATTGCCTCTTTTGTGATGTTTTTAATTGTGATTGGGACGAGCTATCACGGAATTTTTGAGCCGATCCAAAAACTCCACAAAGCAGCTCGACGGGTCGCTGATGGTGATTTTCAATACCGGGCAGAACTCAACACCAGCGATGAAATGCACGAATTAGCCGAGGTGTTCAATCAGGTCAGTGCGCAGTTTCATGAAATCAATCAGGATCTCGACCGTAAAGTGAACGAGAAGACCAAAGCTTTAATACGTTCGGAACGGCTTGCAGGAGTTGGGTTCCTGGCCTCTGGAGTTGCCCACGAAATTAATAATCCCTTGCATGTGATTTCCACCATTTCAGAATCTTTGGAAATGCAGGCCTTTACGGTTCTGGAGAATTGTGCAGAAGAAGATCGAGAACTCTTCACAAAATACCTGGGAATGATTCAAACCGAAGCTTTTCGCTGCCAGGAAATCACCGAAAAACTGCTCAGTTTTGCACGCGGGTCAGACATCGCGAGAACTTCTACCGATCNGACNTACTTAGTCAACGATGTCGTGAGCATGGTTTCACATTTGAGTAAATTTCAGGATCGAGCCATCAATATTGTGACCGAAGATCCTATTTATGCGGAAGTGAATCCGAGTGAGATCAAACAGGTCGTGCTCAACATTGTCTCCAATGCACTGGAAGCAACCGACAGCGGCGGACGTCTGGAAATTGAGTTAATGTGTATGAGTGATCAAATCACTATAATCTTCCGCGACAATGGCACCGGAATGACGCCGGAAGTTCAAGAGAAACTCTTTGATCCTTTCTTCACACAACGCAAAGGTGGTGGCGGAACCGGGCTGGGGCTTTCGATCAGTCATCGAATTATCGAGGAACATTATGGCTCGATAGAAGTCTCCAGTGATGGCCCAGGCACTGGAACAACCTTCCGACTGTGCATCCCAAAAGTTGCCAAAGAATCTCCTGGCGAAGATTCACTGCACATTGCAGCCTAAGCGGTTGGAGCTCCCATACCAGGGTCACGTTTGTTTTTCACGACACCGCTGAGCCACTATGCAACACGCTAAAGCGTGAACTCCAACAGGGTTACTCTCCATTGAAATGCTATGGTCGCCAGGGCTGGGGGCCGTTTTCTTTGGCTCGCAGGAACTTTGCATCGGTTTCTTTGTAGAAGTGATGCAGTTTCTTTCGCATGGACGCAACTTGCTTGGGGAACTTCGAAGCCAGATCCTGCTTTTCTCCAATGTCATCTTTCAGATTGTAAAGATNCACGCGACCATCTTCAAAGCGTTCAATCAGTTTCCAGTCTCCTTCTCGAATCGCAGCTCCAGGCATCCCTCCTTGATTCGAATAATGCGGATAGTGCCAATATAATGCATCGCGATCCAACGAACTTTTCCCTTGAAGAACCGGGACCAGGGAAACGCCATCCAAATGCTGTTTCGGCTTACTGGGCAAGTTCGCCATCTCCAGAATTGTTGGATAAAAATCAGTACTTGTAACCGGCACATCACAAATGCTTCCAGGCTTAGTCACTCCGGGCCAACGGATTATGTACGCCTCACGAATCCCTCCCTCGTAAAGCCAACCCTTCCCACCACGAAGCGGCAAGTTAGAAGTCGGCGAACCTTCGGATGTACTCAAGCCCCCGTTGTCCCCAATCAGCATCACCGCGGTATTGTCTTCCAGTCCTGATTCTTTAATTTGATCAAGCACTTTTCCAACTGCGGTATCCATCGTTTCCACCATCGCAGCATAAATTGCATGCTTCTGTAAGATTCGAACTTTGCGAGGTTTATCGGTAGGCCAGATTTGCTCTTCATCTGCAAATTCTTCTTTGCCATCAAGTCCTAGGCGTGTTGCCTTTTTTTTGTATTTTTCAACGAGTTCTTTGGGAGCCATCAAAGGAGTGTGAACAGAGTAGAAAGAGAGATACGCCAAAAATGGTTTCTCTTTGTTGGCATCGATAAACTCAGATGTTTCCCGAGCCAGTCGAGCAGGAAGATGTTCTCCTTTGGGACCATCGGTTAGTCTGGGATTGCCGTACGGGGAGAAGTATCTGCCCCCACCAATCCCTTTGCTGCCAAAGGGCGCTCCGCTTCTCCACCCACCTTTGTTGATGTCAAAACCTTGCTTCGTCGGCCAGTATTCCTCGGTATACCCCAGATGCCATTTGCCTGCAAAGAACGTCGAATAATGATGCTCTTTCAAAGCTTCTGCCAGCGTGACTTCTTCTAATGGCATACGATCGATCAACTCCGCAGGACGGAATTTTCCTGTCCGTTTTCCAACGAACCAATCAGTCGCATCTACCCGCGAAGGATATTTCCCACTTAAAATGCTGTATCGTGTCGGGCTGCAAACCGGACAGGCTGCATAGCCACTGGTAAATCGCATTCCACTTTTTGCCAAGCGGTCAATATTGGGGGTCTCGTAGAAAGTATCCGGGTTATTACATCCGACATCCATGTAACCCAAATCATCAATGAGAAAGAACACAATATTCAACGGCTTTTTCTTCGATTGTTTTTCTGCTGCAAGCGAGAAACTCGTCGCATTCAAACTGACAACCAACAACAAACTCAACAAGCGGAAAAGGTATGTGATTCGCAAAACAAATCTCCCTGCAAATTTCTATTTGCAATTAGCAATAAGGCTCATAGCCGGTGTAATGACAGATCAGTACAAGTGGATCAATTATTACGAAATCCGCCCGGGGATTCCACCGACTCGCGATATGAGAGCCAAAGCGTTGAAGAATACGAATCAAACCCTGCAATCCC
>JAESQE010000075.1 GCA_016765335.1 Planctomycetaceae bacterium | reverse complement strand
CCCTGCCGATTCTGTTTAGCTTTCGCCGCTGCCCTTATGCCATGCGCGCGCGATTGGCTTTGGCAGTCAGTGGTCAAACGGTTGCCTTGCGTGAAGCGATCACTCGTGGCCTTGTTCTGAGAAGGACTTAGGAATCATCCAACGCGCGAACAAATACGCGAATGCGTAAAGGTGGAATGATACTGCAATCGCAGGTTGGATGAAGATTGCCAGCGGGCAAGATGCATGAAAATCGAATAAAAAGAAAAAGTCGAAGGCATGGGCGCTCGTCTGGGTTAATAAACATTATCAATCCAGCCACACCTCCGACCCAAAATTCAAGCTGTCAACAGATTGAATACGGAGAAACCACATCGGTCCATCTTGAACAATGCAAAGGACGTGCCAGTGAGCAATAAAAAACACGACAGGAACTCTATCTTGTGACCAGGCGAGGAGTTACAATTATTCATCTTCCATTTCAGCCCAAGCTTTCTGTCCTTTGGAAGTCTTGGAATGATCAACTTTGCTTAGAACACGGGCACCTGAAGTCCATTCACTGGTGTTGTTTTCTAATCAAGATCGGTATGTTGATGACTTGACAGAGAACGAAGATCAGATCAAATTCGGTACCTTTTGAATACCGACTATTAATATTCCCTTTGAATTCGCAATCAGGGCTAACATGCCGCAATTAACTATATTTGTTCCATCCTGGCATCTGGAAGACATTGTTCGAGATTCTAGCGAGAAAGAAGCCGCAGCATTTCTGAATGCATATGCCGTGGCGTTTCACCCCTGGGTGCTTTGTGCTACTGGAGAACTGCCTGGGTGGTCTGCGGCTCAGTCACCCGGGGAATACGAACCGGGAAGAGTTGTCGTTCTTCCAGATCCGAGTTCTGCACAGTTGCCTGGTGGTTGGAGCGACGGTGCCGAAGAGCAGGGAACTTTTGTCATTCGGGTCAGTTCGGATCGTGACGAAACATTAAAGCTGCTTCATGCGAACGAGAAGTTTGGTAATGCAGTCAAACAACGATTGACAGAATCTTTTGAACGAGAATCTGCTGAACAAACAGAGGACTTCGAATTAAAGGAACCGGTGTGCCAGGAAGACTTTCTTGCCATCGGGGTTGTGTACCTGTTGACGTCGCTGCTTTCACAGACCATGTATCATTACGAAAATATCGAAGAGTCTCGCTTCACCGAATTTGTGCTCGAAGCAGCTCGATATGCAGTTTTGCAAGACGAGAAAAAAACAAAAGAACTACTTCAACTGGCCTGTGAACAATTGCAGGAATCTCGCGAAAAGTTTTATCCTGTGGACGCTCATCTGATCGATCTGTGCTTACTGGAAGAGAATCCGCAAGCAGAAGATATCGAAACGATTGCGAAGTCTGATCATGTTGTGAATCTTCTCTGCCTGGCCAAATCGATGGAGCAGGTGGCTAGTAAATCGCCAGATGCGATCCAGAAACTTGCTGAAGCTGTTTCGGAAGGCACAATCGGGATCATCGGGGGAGAATACGAAGAAGTCCCTACGGCGTTACTTCCGATTCAAACGCAACGTTGGCAGCTCGAACGTGGGTTTGCAGTTTTCGAATCTCTCTTTTCAAATGTGCCTGCCATCTGGGGGCGGATGCGATTTGGTCTTTCGACTCAGCTTCCGTTGCTTCTTAAAAAGTTTAATGTGCAAGGGGCTTATCATCTTGTTCTGGATGATGGCATCTATCCAGACGACGAACAAAGTCACTTCTCCTGGGAAGGACGCAGCGGCTCGGTGATCCCTGCGATTTCTCGAATTCCACTTTCGGTTGATAACGCAAGTAGTCTGCTGAAGCTGCCGGAACGTTTGGCTGAAACCATGAACCACGATCATCTGGCTTGTGCGGTTTTGGCACGTTGGCCCAAAATACGAAATCCCTGGTTCAATGACATTCTTCGCGTTCAAAAATATGCTCCTGTCCTCGGGACATTCGAAAAACTCGATTATTATTTTGAGCAAACCGAAGATTCCGGACATCACACTAACCACGAACAAAGACAGTACCTGTCTCCCGATTTAGATCAACTAACCGGGCGAAACTCTCCCAACGCGATCAGTCGATTCAGCGATTTCTGGAAGCTTCAGATATTGCAGCAGACCTTGGCCTGGATGGAAACAACGACTCAAATTCTTAATGGCAAACACGAGCCAGAATCTTTGATTGAATCAAACAATCGCTTGCAGAGGGTGAGTCCAAAACTGAAAAGTGAGCAGTTAATCGAGCAAAAACAGCAATTATCCAGCCAGGTTCAATCAGCCTCGTCTGAGTTGGCGAATCGGCTCGTTGGAGCAGGGCGGGATCAAGCTGGTTACGTACTGTTGAATCCGTTGTTGCAAGATCGTGTTTCGATTGTTCGGTTTCCATTCAAAAGTGAAAATTCAACAGAACTTCGTGCTCCTAAACTGCAAGGTCCGATCAAGTTCATGCAACTTGAAAAAGATCATGCGATCGCGATTGTGAAAGTTCCTGCTTGCGGATTTGCAGCGATTGAATCTGTTCCCGTCAAACAAGCCAAGCAGTCAAAAGAGAAAGTGCCTTTGGCTGGGGATCTTTTTCTACAGAACGAATTCTTTTATGTTCAAATCGATCCCAAATCGGGTGGGATTCAGAAGTTACGCTTGCACGGTTCTTCAGACAATATTCTCAGCGAGCGTCTTGTGTTTCGGCTCGATGGATCATCAGGCACAATCGCCAGAGGTCAGGATCAATGGGGTAGTTCCAGTAACGAACCGGCTTATTCTCGCATGATAGCAGATTCGATCAAGACAACTTCCACGGGGCCGGTGTGTGGAACAATCGAAGTTCGTGGCCGTTTGGTTCGCTCGGACAACGATCAGAATCTGGCAGAATTTGTGAGAACCATTCGTGTTTACCGAGGCATCAAACGAGTACAAATTGACTTGGAAATTGATCCTCAGGAATTTCCTGCTGAGTTGGCTGATCGATCTTACTACGCACATCGCTTTGCCTGGTCAGCTTCTGCAGCCAAGGTGACCGGAAGACTTCAACAAAGCCAGTTTCATCTGGGAGAACGCCGAGTTGAAAGTACTGGCCCCATCGAAATTGATGACAACGATCACCGTGTCACAATCATTTCTGATCATTTGCCGTTTCATCAACGCACAGAAATGAGAATGCTCGACAGTTTGTTGATTGTTCATGGCGAAACTCAGCGCAAGTTTTCTTGTGAGATCGGCATCGACATTCCGCACGCAGCTCGTGTTGCAGCCGATGTTCAATCACCAATCCAGATGGTGCCGCTAGATCGTTTACCCGTCAATAATTCTGCGTGGCTGTTTCATGTCAGTGCCCCTTCAGTGCAATTGATCAACATGCAACCCGACCAGTCGCTACCTCAAACGGAAGACGATACAACTGCCTCTGAATACACAACTCAGAACGAGCAAGCAGAGATCATTGGTTATCGTTTCGATTTTATAGAAACCGAGGGAATCCATGTCTCGCCCCGGCTATCAACATTCAAGCCCGCAAAAAAAGCATGGGAACTCGACTTCACCGGCAAAGTACTCGAAGAACTGACTATCACTGATGGAAAAATCCAGTTCGAATGCCAACCTTGCGATTACGTCAGCATTCTGGTTCAGTTTTAAGAAATTAGGGTCCGCTGTGCGGTCCGAGTTCTGGGTTGCTTCTTTCCAATAATCGCAATTTACGGAGCACCACAATTGGTCTTTACACACAGCAGACCCTTGTATCTTACTTGGACTGTCTTTTCTTCTTTGTTTTTATTAGAAAACAAAGACCTTGACACCGGTCTTGCAAGACCGGTGTCAAGGTGCGCGAGTGGCAGATCGTCAGACCCTTGGTCGTGAAGACCGTGAGGTAGCCTGATCGTCACTCGCTTTTTATGCCTCAGCCCGTACAGTCGCCGGAGCGGTACCAACATACCAGCTCGTATTAACAAGGTAGGGATTCAGCATGCAACAGCATAACAAAATCTTCGTCGGAATCGATATCGCAAAAAAGAAATTTGATGTCGCTTTCTCACATCTTTCTCAAGGAACAACTTTTGAATACTCTCCCAGCGGAATCAAACTGTTTCTCAAAGAACTTCAAAAAGCGAAACCTCAACTGATTTGTATGGAAGCCACTGGAGGACTCGAACGAGAATTGGTCGCCTGTTTGCACAAGCACCAATTTGAACTCGCAGTCGTTAACCCCAGGCAGATTCGAGACTTCGCCCGGGCCAAAAATCAACTCGCCAAAACGGATCAAATCGATGCTCGTATTATTGCGCAATTCGCACAAGTGATGGAGCCGCGGATCACCTTGCCTTTGTCACAGGCTCAGCAGAAAATGCGTGATCTCACCTCGCGAAGACGACAACTGAGTAAGCAGATTGTCCAGGAAAAGAACCACCTGGCCTCCGCGGCTGATCGGGAAATTTGTAAGATGATCCAACAGTCTATTCGATTCCACGAAAAGCAGCTGAAGACAATCGAACAAAAACAAAAAGAACTCATCAAAGCAGATGAACAATCGCAGAAAAAAGCAAACATTATTCAATCGGTGCCAGGCTTTGGGCCGGCGACCGCTGCGATGTTGGTGGCTGAGCTACCAGAACTGGGCAGCCTCAATCGCCAGCAAATCGCTAGGCTGGTTGGTGTTGCTCCCACGAATCGTGACAGCGGAACCCTGCGAGGAAAACGCACCATCGGCGGCGGACGAGTTGATATTCGCAACGGCCTTTACATGCCGATTATTGTTGCGAAGAAATACAATCCGAAAATCAAAGTTTTTTACGACCGACTCGTCGCAAGCGGCAAGCCCAAAATGGTTGCTCTGATTGCAGCGATGCGAAAACTATTAACGATCGTTAACGTCATGATCAAAGAAGGAAAAAAATGGAACGAAAACACAATTAACACTTGATCTCCAAGACAGTCGCTACGTCGCTGGGGACAGGTTGTCGTTATTGAAGTGAATTATTTTGTGTAGGCTTCCCGACAATCTGCCCCCAGGTCATATGAAGTCCTGCACGATCTGGGGGCAAATCACCGATGAAAACCACTTGAGTATTACCGCTGTTTGCGGTGATTNGTCCCCAGCCACCCATCGTTATGGTGGAAGATTTAGATTGATGACTTTAATTCAGGATTTCCAAATATGGATTCTTGTTAAGAGTCGCTGCTCTGATTTTTTCTTGCAGGAATTTAACAAGACATCCTTGACGTTCGAGTAGCATGACAATCTCCTGAAGCGAAACCAGAACAATGGTTTTCTGCCCAAGTGCTTCACGACATGTGGTTATGGCAGGTTTTGTGTAACCGTTTGAAGCGATGAATATTCCTCTTGTGTCAGGACGATTGAAAATTCTTACCAAATGCTGTGAAATATTATCGACCCCAATTGGTTCTTTAACCCATTTCATTTCGACCAGATAGGTGCTACCCGAAAATTCTATCACGCCATCAACTTGTTCAATTATGCCGGCTCCTTCAGGATCAATTCGTTTGAAATCGCCTTTTACAAGAACTTCATAAACGGCAAAGAGTGCATTAAGTACAGATTCAAGACTTTTGCCACGTTTCTGGGGCTGATCGTTTTGTGAAAACAGGGCGAATAGATCGCTTTTCAACTCTTCAATCTGCTGAGATTTAAATATTCTTTCAGAAGTCTTTGCTTCCTCGGCGGATTGCCTTAATTTCCTTTCATGCTCGCGTTCCTGAGACATTCTAGTGAATGAGTCTTTAACATCAATTACCCTTCTTAGTTCTCCGACTAGACCTTTGGCTTTTAATTGGTCGTTGGGCCAGCATGTAGAATAGTCTTCATATTCCACAACTCGCTTTATTAGTTCTCGTCTGAGACGTATTGCTGGATCACCTATTTCGTTGATCCTTTTGATTATTGTTCTCGCTATTTCATATTTGTCTATTGAATCTTTATCCGTATTAACGCGGTGAGTCAAATCCTCCATTGTAGACTCAGAGACGCCTGCGCCACGAAAGAAAATCAATACATCACGTTTTGACTTGTTTAGTTTGGGAATTGTATCAACAAGCAAATTAAAAACATCTGGTGGATAATGGTATGATGCATCCATTCTTAAATCGTACCTTTAGTCTTAGTAAGTAGTCTGCTTCTAAAAAAATTACTATCTACCTACGTGCCTGTTGCAATTTGGCGGCTACGTACATGACGGCGTTGTTGTTTTTTTGGGCGTGGCGTTGCAGGGCTTCCATGTTGCCGGTGTCTTCGCAGAGGGTGGTGAAGGAGAAGCCGGATTGTTCGTTGACTTGATCGAGATGCGTTTCTGCCACTTGAATTGCAGCTGGGAAATCTTTGATACGCATCAGCAAATCGACCAGAACATACGCGATCAATTCTTTGTCCTGGGCTTCTTCGGCTTGCGTTAAACGATCCTGGAAGAACTGCAAAGATTCCTTGCGGTTTACATCAGCCACGATCTGAAAATAGTGTTGATGCGATTCGTAATAAGTATCAAACGGAGCTTCCCCCGGATACTGCAATTGCAACGCCAGTCGCGAGCCGTATTGGCAAAGTTGAACCGCACGATCAAGAACGTCACTACCAAATTCGAGTGCCCGGGCAAAGCGGACAATGGCATTCAAATGCGAAACGTCCGTATGATAGTTATCGTCCTCGAACAGCCACAAACGGCCGGCTAACAGCTCGCTTAAGGATTGATCAGGAGGCAGCATCGGGGTACGTTGCTCGACATCGCGGCGAATGTTTTCTTTGATATCTTCATAAAGCTGTTTGACCATAATCTCTGCGCAGCTGGCGCGTTGCTCGGCTGTCAGTTCGAGATAAATTTGATCCAACGCGGTGACGGTATTGCACATGCCGTGGGAGTTCAGCATCAATTGCACACCCTTGGCCGGGTTGACTCGCTGGTATAACGCGAGCTGAATCATTTCTTCGAGTTCGTCACTGAAGTCGGCTGCAGGTTCGTATTGATCGATCGCCTGGGCAACTGGTGCAGGATCTTCGATGGCTCGGAAGTACATCCACGCATCGGAAATTCGACCCAGTTTAAGCAATCTTTGCCCGGTTT
>JAESQE010000074.1 GCA_016765335.1 Planctomycetaceae bacterium | reverse complement strand
GAAACGCGAGAAGACACCTTCGCCTCTTCAGGCGTTCGTGTTAATGAACGGTCCACAATTTGTAGAAGCATCACGAGCCTTGGCACAGCGACTGTTGCAGCAACATGCAGAACCGAACGAGAATTTGTTTCGCGATCTGTTTCGAACGATGACTTCGCGGAAGCCAACGCCGCAGGAACTTAAGATTCTGGCTTCACTTTATGAAACACAACTCGAACAATTCAAAAAAGAACCGCAACGAGCCAAGCTGTATTTAGAAGTCGGGGATCACAAACCAGATGAAAAGATTGATCCGGCAACACTCGCTGCGGTCAGTGTTGTTGCAAATACTTTATTGAATTTCGATGAAAGCGTAATGAAACGATAACAGATTGTATTGTTTCGAAGAGAACAGGAAAGACGATCATGAATCGACGATTATTTTTGAACCAGTTTGGAATGGGTCTGGGAGCGTTGTCGCTTGCAGACTTGTTAAATCCTGCATCTGCCCAGGCGAAAACCGATGGCGTGTTGCAGACGCTGCATCATGCCCCCAAAGCCAAGCGAGTCATCTTTCTGTTTCAGGCAGGCGGTCCGTCGCAAATCGATCTGTATGATCACAAACCGCTACTGAAAGAAAAACAGGGCGAGCAACTTCCCGCAGAAGTTCGAGGCAAACAGCGACTGACCGGTATGTCGGGAAATCAATCGAGCTTACCTTTAGTGGGATCTCCCTTCAAATTCAATCAGCACGGCGAGTCGGGCACTTGGTTGAGTGAAACATTGCCTCACATTTCAAAGATTGCAGACGAAATCTGTGTGATCAAATCGGTGCACACCGAAGCCATTAATCATGGCCCGGGAGTTACGCACATTCAAACCGGTTCGCAGTTTCCCGGTCGTCCCAGTATCGGGGCGTGGCTCAGTTACGGCCTGGGTAGCGATAACAAAGACCTGCCTAATTTTGTCGTCATGACCACCAAAAACAAAGGCGGACAGCCATTGGTTTCCCGGTTGTGGGGCAGTGGCTTTTTACCTTCTAAACATCAAGGGGTCCGGTTTCGAAGCGGAAAAGATCCGGTGCTTTATTTGAATAACCCTCCGGGCATTGATACGCAATCGCGTCGAGGAGCACAGGATGCATTGAATCAACTACACGGCTTGCAAAAGGAAGGAAATCGTGTCGATCCTTTAATCGACAGCCGTATTGCACAGTATGAACTTGCTTTTCGTATGCAGGCATCAATTCCAGAAGCCACCAACGTAAGCAATGAGCCGGAGCACATCTTCGAACTTTATGGGAAAGATTCAAAAAACCCGGGATCATTTGCAGCAAACTGTTTGCTTGCACGTCGATTAGCCGAACGCGGCGTTCGGTTTATTCAGTTGTATCATCAGGGCTGGGACCATCATGGCGGGGTACTGGGTGGCATTAAAAGCCAGTGCGCGGAAACGGATCAACCAGCTTCGGCTCTGGTTCAAGACCTCAAGCAACGAGGGCTTCTTGATGAAACGTTGGTCATTTGGGGCGGCGAATTTGGACGCACAAATTATTGCCAGGGGAAATTGGCGGGCAATAGCTTTGGCCGCGATCATCACCCTCGCTGTTTCAGTATTTGGATGGCTGGAGGAGGAATAAAAGGCGGAATGTCCTACGGTCAAACAGATCCTTATGGTTATAATATTGTGGAGAATCCGGTTCACGTTCACGATTTCCAAGCGACGCTTATGCATTTGCTGGGAATCGATCACGAGCAGTTAACCTTCCGGTATCAAGGGCGAGCATTTCGTTTGACCGATGTGCATGGTCATGTTGTGAAACCGATTTTGGCATAAGAAGACTGTCATGATTGATCGAATTGAATTTCTTTTNCGCACGAGCCTGTATCTTCTGTTGACGTTGTCATCAGTTTCGATTGGACTGGCTGAGGGGAATTTGTTTCCTCATTTATTGACGATCCCGCTGATTGCGCTGGCTTACTTTTATCTCGATGAAAATCCGATACTGCGAATCGATAGCGTCCTCACAGGCATATTGGGACTGGCTGCATTAGGGATTTCGTTTCTGGAATTTCGGCAAGGTGCAATCAACGTTGAGATGAGAATCCTGGCAGCCTCTCACTTACTGGCTTATTTTACATGGACTGTGTTGTTGATCAAAAAGAAGAATCAGCAATACTGGTGGTTGCTAGCCCTTTCACTACTTAATATGTCAATTTGTGCCGGCTTGACGAATTCCTTTGCGTTGGGAGTTTCACTTCTGAGTTATCTGTTTCTTGCTGTGTGGACGCTGACCTTGTTCACGACCTATCGAGGAACAATAGGTTTGAAAGACTCCACGAAGAAAAGCTCTGCAATACCAGTAATATCGCCTGGACTGGCTTCGGTTGCAAAAACAACTTCCCCGCGTCACTTGCCGGTGCCTCTGACAGGAATCGCAAGTCGAGTGCGGGGCGGTTTTCATATTGATCCTGCTGAGAGATGGATTGGAGCACGCCTGTTGGGCGTCGTGACTTTTATCTCCACTGCTTCCCTGTTCGTAGGCATGGGCTTATTTCAGTTGACTCCCAGAGTTTGGATTGGAAACTTTCAATTTCCGGCCAGTACAGAAGGTGCTGATCCGCTGCAATTTGGGAAGTCTGTTTCTGGTTTTACTGAAGAAGTAAAGCTGGGAGATATCGGCGAACTCCTGCAAAGCAGCAGCCCGGTGATGCGAGTGAAATTAGTTGATTATCAAACAGATCGAATCATGAGTCCAGCCGAAGTGTCTACTCGCCTGCATCATGCCGGATTAAAATTTCGTGGAACATCGCTCAGTATTTACCAACGAGGAAGCTGGTCGGAAGCCAAAATCCCTCTGGGGAGCAGGGTTCCCTCTAGAAACATCTTTGGCAATAGAAATTTCAGTTCCAAAGCAATACGGATCAACTACGATTTGGAGCCGGTTGGGCGAGCAACTTTGTTTGCCAATTTACCGGTTGATGCTGGCGTGTTGTTGAATCAAAGCAGTGGTGAAATTCTTAGAAACTCCATCTCTGGGGAGCTCACAATTCCGACCGAAGGTCGGTCCGTGTTAGACACTGTTAAATACGAAACCATCTGCGAACCAGCAAAATCCCGACATCCGTCCGGTTACCCAGTCATCATCCACCAAGACAGACATGTTCACGTTTCCGAGGCTGGAAATCGCCGGAGAACCGACAAACAAGGATTCCAAAAAGTCTTGGATACCATTTCCAGTTCCCTGGAAACTGAGTATCAAAAGGAGTTGGCTGATGACTCTGAAAGACGAACGGATTTGTCTCGCTTTACTCTGCGTGATTCGGGAAGTTATACGCGGGTTGCAACTTACGATCTTTATCTGAGATTGCTGCTGAAGGTTGATCATCAAGAACTTGCCAGGCTCATTGCGACTTCCAAGCAGTTATGTGATCAAGCAGAGGCGATTACGCCGGTCGAGCGGGTTCAGGTTTTACAAAATCATCTGAAGGATTCCAGCAAATTCAGTTACACTCTGAATCTTTCGGTTACCGATCCGACGATTGATCCAGTCGAAGATTTTCTGTTCAATCGAAAGTCCGGACACTGTGAATATTTTGCCTCAGCGTTAACTTTGATGCTCAGAAGCGTCGGAATTCCTGCACGGTTGGTGACGGGATTTGCAGAAGGACGATGGGACAAATACTCAAACACCTTGCTGATTGAACAACGCCATGCACACGCTTGGGTGGAAGCTTTTGTGGATGGTCGGTGGTTAGTTCTAGATCCGACACCGGCTTCCGGAATTGCCAATCAAAACGATCTGACCATGTCGTCCTTTTCCTGGAAAGCTGTCCAAGCAAAACTGTCTTCCTTCTGGCAACACTACGTGCTTGGAGTTTCGCTGGCTGGACAGAATGAAAATATCTACGAGCCAATGGGCAGACAATCAAAATCTATATATCTTCGCGTGAATGATCTGGTTGATTCTTACAGAGGCGATCAAACATCGGACAGTAAGGTGAGTGCGGGGAAAGTTCATCCATTGATCTGGGGCCTGGTGGTAATTTTGATTATCGGGATGCTCATTGTCGTTTATCTTCTTATTGGATTTCGAGTTCAATTGCCCCGGCTGATCAGGCAATGGCTGCCCGGTCGGTCTTCGCAAAGCCAGCAAAAACAGATGCTGCTTTCTTTCGGCGATTTCTCGATTTAGCCGCTAGAAATGGGCTTAAAAAACGCCCTGAACAAACTGCACGAGAATTTGCACATCTGTTCGAAGATCATTTTCATCAGCAATTGGCAGCCGTGTCGCTAAATTCTCTTCCAGAATCTCTGACAAACGCGTATTATCAGGTAAGGTTTCGTGGAAACAAACTCTCTGAGCAAGACCTTGATCAATGGAAAGTCCAAATTGATCAACTTGCTCAGGCCATGAAAGTCAGATACCAATAACAGAATGCTTTCCAAAATGATGCCCAGGAAAATATGATTCTCGATTTCAGGAAATGACAACCAGAACACTCCAACGACAAAGAGTAGCCGATGACCATAAATACCAATGCTTTCGATGTTTCGATACAGCGTCATGCTGTGGTCATCACACCTCTAGGCGACACATTGAGCTACCGCGAGGTCGATCTTCAGCGAGAGGCCGGCGAAATCAAAGATCTGCTCAAAGAGAAAGAGGTTTTGCGACTTGTTCTGGATCTGGGAAGTTCCAATTATTTTGGCAGTAACATGATCGGCATGATCAATTCATTCGGCTTGCAAGTGAAAGAGCAGGGAGGCCAGATGGTCATTTGCAATGCTTCGGACGACATGGAGGCCATCTTGAAGGTCATGAAGCTCGATACACTTTGGACTCTTTATCCCACACAAGCCAAAGCGATCAAGGCACTCCGGGCAATGAAGGGGTAACGACCCATCCCAACTGAAATGATCACGGTAGTTAAGGATTGCTGATTTGGTAGCTGTTTTTTGAAGTTGCGTAGATTTTTTTGTGGGGAGTTGGTTTGACCAGGGTAGCTCATACGATCCCGTTCAGGGTCGTGTGAGTGCCGTAGGCACCCGAGGATCAGGCAAGCCATGCTCATTATAAAATAGAATTCACGCTTCTTTTATACCAGTCCGAAACCTCTGCAATCCTGCTTGGTCAATTCCTCGGGTTGCTGCGCAACACAGACAACCCTGAACGGGATTGTCTGTGCTACCCCGGTGCGAGGCCATCGGAAATCACTTGGCAAGCCACTGGATGAGCTTTTCGGGGACGTCGATTCCTGTTTCTTTGCGTAATGCATCCCAGCCCGGACAAGCGTTGACTTCAATCAGATGCAAATTGTGATTTTGATCATACATCAAATCAACCCCCGCAAAAACGGTCCCGGTTGCTTCACAGGCCTGTTGTGCTAATTTTAGCTCTGCAGCCGTGGGAAGATGCAAACTGGCCTGCCCATCAAGCGAACAGTTGGTGCGAAAATCGATGGAGCAGGTCCGTTGAATCGCGCCCAACAGCTGACCGTCCAGGATGAGGAGTCTCAAATCACTTTGAGAATCGGTGTTACTGTTCAGATATTTTTGTAGATACAACACTGATCCAATCTGTTCCCAGGCTCGGAAAACTCGGCGAGCTGTTTCTACATCTGTCAGGCGTAACACTCCGCGACCTTCTGCACCAAAAATTGGCTTCAGGACAACATCCCGGCCCATCTTTTCAAACATCGCAAGCGCCTGATCTGCTGACTCACAGCAATAGGTTTCTGGAACGCGCAAGCCAGCTTTTTGGCAACGTGCCAGTGTTAAATATTTATCGACAGCACATTCAATTGCTTTGGGCGGGTTGACAATTTTCGTCCCCGAGGCTTCGAGCGACCACAGCAAGTCCATGCGAAAAATGATCTGTTCCAACGAACCTCCAGGCATATTGCGAACCAGACAGGCATCATAGGGACTCAATGTCTCAACCGCTGGATTGGCCTGGCTTGCTGAGATGATTTCCGATTCCGTGGTGAGATGTGAAGCCAGATTTTCGAACGAGACAATATCGCATTGCATATCAAACCGCTGTGCTGCGTCTTTTAACTCGCAACAATAAGGACTCTCTGGACTTCCAATAATCAGTATCTGCATGGCAATTCTTATTCAGTAATGCATGTAATTTCTTGAGACGATCAAGCGGACTGTCTTTTCCGCTTTGTTATCAGTAATCCACAATCTGCAAGTACAACTCAGCAATCGATTTGCACCCCAGGCACCCATTTATCGAATCAATCGTGTAGCTCGCGAAGCATAATTTCGCTCACCACCTTGAAAGTGTACCACTTCAAAACTGGCGATTCGGGCTGGTATTATTTTAGCCGATCCATCCAGGGGCCTAGTAACTTGTGAGCGTATTTTCCCATGATGTCGGTTTCGATGTTGACGTGATCGTCTACGGCTCGGCTGCCTAGCGTGGTCACTTCTAGTGTGTGGGGGATCAACGCGACGCTAAAGCGGTCTGGTTCGACATCAACCAACGTCAAACTGATTCCATCTACAGTCACCGAACCTTTGGTGACCATGTACTGAGAAAGCGATTCTGTCACAGCAAACCACATCGTGACCCATTCATCTTGCGAATCGATTTCGAGCACCGTGCCGAGACCATCGACATGCCCTTGCACAATGTGGCCGCCTAATCTGGCATTGGCTAACATCGCCCGTTCTAAATTCACCGGGCTACCAGAGGTCAGTTTTCCCAGGTTTGTTCGAGACAGTGTTTCCTGTCCTGCCTGAAAATCCCAGCAGTTTTCCTGCATCGCAATCACGGTCAAACAGCAACCGTTAATCGCCACAGAATCTCCAATTTGAGTCGCTAAACAAGAAGCATCAACTCTCAACATCTCCTCAGGAACTTGCACCCGCAGCAGAACCCCTTCTCCCTGATCGAGAATCTCTGCAACACTCCCCTTCCCTTCAATTAATCCAGTAAACATATACTCAACCTATTAAAAAGGATCGTGCCAAAACGATGGATGCAATAATTTAAATGCCCAATACCGATTTCTTATCAACACAGCGACGCCAAGCCGAAAGCTGCCCCAAGTGCACTGCTACATGAGTCGTCACCAGATGGAGAATTAAATCTCCAGTCGTGGGAAGCTCTTTCTGAAGGAATGGTCCGGGATTAGGCAAAGCAAGCTGTTCGTCAGAAATGGATTCTAAAATCTCCACAGTACGTGCATGAACGTCATGCAGGATTTTGAGGAGTTCTACTTTGGAAGGATACTGGGAGCCATCATCGACCGGGGTTGAACCAGGCCCGTAAACTTTCATCCAGTTTTCATCGGTGGCCATCTCCTGACCAGTCAGTTTAGCAACAAAATCAAGTCCGATCGTGACATGCCCCAAGATCCAGGCAGGATGATTCATCCCTGGATGCGATATTATCGTCATCTCAGATTCGTCTAAATCCTTGACAAGCAAATCTNCATACACAAGAAGAAAATCAAAAAGGTTCCGTATGTTTTTCATCGATTACAATTTTCTTCATCTAAATATTATGGATTGATTGATCCTACTTGAATCACTTCGATTCTTCTGAGTCGGAGTCTGTCCCATCAGGAAAATCTGAAGTATCAGAACTCTCCTCGGCAGTTTATTCCTTTTCATCAGTTTCCGCTCCGCTGGAAGATTCTACCACAGTGGATGTTGAACTTGAACCCAAAGGAATTTCGGGCATCACGACATCCTCACGGGGTTGCTCTTCTTCCGGTGATGTTTCTACTTTTTCAGAAACCGAAGACTGCTCAGAAACCGCAGGCTGTTCAGGAACAAAAAGTGTAGTGATTCTCTCAGGCTGCATCCACTCTAACAAGCGAGCTGCAATGCGAGAAGAAACCGTTTTCAGTCTCAGCACTGCCATCGAATTTCCGATCAAACGATAAACCTGCCTCTGCCGCATGAGGCCAGCTTCCTCAGAGCTGCCGCTGGTATCAAGGGTCGGTTTCCAGAATTCATTTTCCCGATGCGCCGGCAAGGTGAAATCGACGCTGTGATGATGTGCATTCAAAAGCAACAAGAAGGTTTTTCCATGAATCTGCCTTCCCTTCTCATCCACTTCTGAAATCAGGCCTCCCTCTAATCGAACAGCCAGGCATTGCACATGAGCCTGCGACCAATGAGAATCAGTCATCACTTCGCCGCCCGGTGTCAGCCAGGTAATATCCTGCACTTCATTGCCACGAATTTTTCGTCCCTGGAAGAAATGTCTCCGTTGAAACACCGGGTTATTTTTCCACAGACGTATCACACGTTTAACATACCGAAAGTATTTTTCTTTCGTGACGTCTAAATCCCAGTTCAACCAACTGATTTCGTTATCTTGACAATACGCATTGTTGTTGCCGCCTTGAGTATGACTGAGTTCATCCCCAGCTCGAAGCATAGGCACGCCCTGGGAAAGCAGTAAGGTCGTCATCAGGTTTCGCTGCTGACGGCCTCGCAGTTTGAGCACTTCCGGCTGATCTGTTTCTCCTTCTTCGCCGCAGTTCCAACTCAAATTGTGATTGTCTCCATCACGATTATCTTCACCGTTTGCAATGTTGTGCTTGTCATTATAACTGACTAAATCTCGCATACAGAATCCATCGTGAGAAGTCACAAAGTTGATGCTTGCATACGGTCTTCTTCCGCTATGTTCATATAGATCGCTGCTTCCCGTCATCCGAGTTGCGAATTCCGACATCGTCCCGCCATCACCTCGCCAGAACTGACGCACACAATCTCGGTATTTTCCGTTCCATTCTGTCCAAAGAATCGGAAAGTTGCCGACCTGATATCCGCCTTCTCCCAGATCCCAAGGCTCCGCAATCAGCTTCACTTGCGATAGAATGGGATCTTGATGAATGATGTCAAAAAATGCTCCCAGCTTATCGACTTCGTGCAGTTCCCGAGCCAGCGCACTGCACAAATCAAAGCGGAATCCATCGACATGCATTTCGGTCACCCAATAACGCAGGGAATCCATGATGAGCTGCAACACATGCGGAGTCTGCATGTTCAACGTGTTGCCACAGCCCGTGTAATCCATGTAAAACCGCCGGTCTCCTTCGACCATCCGGTAATACGAACTGTTATCGATTCCTCGCAAACTAACCGTTGGCCCGTGATGATTCCCCTCTGCTGTGTGGTTGTAGACGACATCAAGAATGACTTCGAGACCAGCCTGATGCAGCTTCTTGACCATCGCCTTGAATTCATTCACACAACCTTGCGGAGTTTTGTCTGAAGAGTAACTCATTTCAGGTGCAAAGAATCCGAGCGTATTGTAGCCCCAGTAATTCTTCAACCCGATATCATTCAAATGTCGATCTTCGATTTTTCCATGCACCGGCATCAATTCGACTGCCGTCACTCCCAGGCGCAGCATATGTTGAATTGATGCGTTTGATGCCAAGCCTGCATACGTTCCACGCAGCGCCCGTGGAACTCCGGGGTGCTTCATCGTGAAACCTTTGACATGCAATTCGTAAATCAAAGTTTTGTGCCAGGGAGTTTTCAACTGCTTGTCTCTTCCCCAGCGAAAACGATTGTCGATCACCATGCCCAGCGGAGCAGCTGCTGCGTTATCTCGTTCATCAAATGAAAGATCCTTAGCCGAATCATCCACCTTGTAACCAAACATCGCATCAGACCAACGGATCTCCCGACCAATCGATTTTGCATAAGGATCTAAAAGCACTTTGTTTGCATTGAAGCGATGCCCATAATGAGGTTCATACGGTCCATGAACTCGGTATCCGTACAATTGCCCGGCTTTCAGTCCTGGGACATAACCGTGCCAGACGAAATCTGTTTGCTCGGGAAGAACAATTCGTTGCGTCTCCTTGATATCATCAGCCGAATCAAACAAGCACAACTCAACACGAGTCGCGTTCGCAGAATACAAAGCAAAATTCACACCCGCTCCATCAGAATTTGCCCCTAATGGATAAGGACTTCCTGGCCAAACCTTAGTCACTGATACTTCCTTTTATCAATTACAATTGTGGATACATCCGTGATCGCAATGCGATCACAATAAGTGTCCCTCGCCTGCCAGATCGACACAAGCCGAACCCTGCCTATTTCGCCAAGCCCTACAGGATTCGCAACGAACTCAAATGCGTTGATGTGATAGAATTCAGAATAAAAATACCGGCCCGAAATCACTAAGATGATTTGCCACAGAGAACACCGAGTTAA
>JAESQE010000073.1 GCA_016765335.1 Planctomycetaceae bacterium | reverse complement strand
TGCACCTCAATTTGATCACCCTGGCAGACATCCGTTGCTTCTAATAGTGGAAAGTACTGCATGCCATAGATTGCAACTGGCTTTCCGGGAGCATTGGAAAATCCAATTTCATCAATCAACTCCGTTTCAAACCAAGCAACAATCCCACGAGCCACACCATTGCGATTGCAAGTTAAACAAGCCTTTCCAGCTGCATCAGGAGATGACATTGTTCGATAATCAAGCGTTGCCCAACAAGCAGAATCGGTCAGCAACTGATCGCTTTCAACACGGTCTTTTCTCCAAGAGTTCGCAAGGTATTTATCAATGGCTGAAAGATTCAAATTTGTTTGACTACGATCCCAATGCTGGTTTTCATCCTTTGTTCCAGATGAGGTTTCGGCTAATGCCACCCACAACTTGTCCTGTTGTGGAATCATCACCCCACCGGATGCCAGATGGTTTTCGCGGGCATGTTTGATCGATTCGATGTGCTGCGTAAACAGCGGCGAAACTCCGCGTAAATCGGAAACAATTACGTTAGCTTTCTCTGGCAATTCGATCTGCGTAGAAAGCCCCTGGATAAAAGTAATCCGGTCCTGCATTCCATTGGCCAACGCATTTTCTTTGGCAACCGCGATGGCATTGTCGGGTTCAATCGAATAGACGTGCCGGGCACCAAATTGACAGGCCAACATGGACATCAAACCTGTTCCTGCACCAATATCCAAAACAATATCGCCAGGTTGAACAGTCCGTTCAAGGGCTGAATAGTAGGCAGCCATCCGCACTTTATCATCAATCATTTTTTCGTAGCCGAAAAGACTATACATCGCGTCCCTCAAATTCCTGTGTCAAGATTATTGGCAGTCTTCTAAAATTACGTCGCAAAGTCGTCCCAAACGGTCGGGTGAAATATGAGGGACAACGCGTTTTACTTTCACGCTTTGAATAAGTCGCCCCAAAACGTTGAACTCATGAAGACGCATCGATTCATCAAGCAAGCCGTTGCCATAGGTGTTGCCGATCAAACCAATCAATTGCTCCTGGCCATCGACTTGTTCAACCCAAGGAGCGCGATCCTCCGGGCTGCGATCAGCAATAAAATAGATTGTTGACAAATGAGCAGCAGAGGTTGCAAACTGATAACCATCCAGAAGGTTGAAATCAAGTTTATGCCAGTTGGGAGTAATCGGCTCCAGAGAATCGACAGAGCCTAAAAGCAATTCAGCAGATTCAGGCCAAAGCCGTAAATGCGGATAACTTGGCAAAACTCGGAAACCGGTGCCCTCTTCTTCAAGCACTGTCACATCATCAGCCAATACCGGGTTCCCACGCATTGCCAAGGCAGCCACAGTTGTTGATTTTCCCGCCCCTGCGGAACCAGTCAATGCAATGGCTCGATCACCCACCACAAAAGAACTGGCGTGCAGAGCAACTGATCCTCGAATCCGAAGCACATATCCTAGAATAGGCCCCAGCAAGTAGGTTGACATATCCTCAGACGTAAAAGGAGGCTTCCATGTCGTCCAAATCTGTGTTCCCAATCGATCGACATAAAAGTCTGTGCCATCATGGAAACGAATTAATAAGATTCCAGATTTCTCGAACCGAAATAAACTCCGATTTTCGTAGTAAGCCCCCGGTGCTGTCGCATCGCCGTGAACTGGATGAGCAGGTTCAGTCAATTCAGGCGTCTGGTCAATCCAAATGGTCAAATCTACTGGGCGTTCTTCTCTAAGGTCGCAATCTTCAATGCAATGAAGACCTGGAATCTCGCCTGAGCTATCAATTCTCATCCCAAAGGCAAAGTAACAGTACATAGTGTCTCTCTTCCTGAACGCACAAAATATCCCAATAAACATTAGGCCCGTAGTTTACTGGAAACTGCTTGACTTAGACTGCTAAACTGCCTATTCTAAACAACAATCGTCTGTTCTGAGGGGATTTATCGACTCCCAGAAGGCTTCTTGGCTTTTTATTCAGGGGAAGATACGAGATATGAGTAATAAAGAAAACAATAAATTAGAGTATTCAGCGCCTAAATTGATTCGCTATGGCGATGTACGGAATATTACGCAAGCCGTAACCAATAACGTAAATGCTTTTTTTGATGGTGCATCAGCTGGCCCTAACAAGACATCTTAGCTGGTCGAAAGTAGTTTTACCTTTGTTACTCATGGTTCCCTAACCAAACCGCGAACTCGTAGGCGCGGTTGTTGGTGTAGGCCGTGTTGGGATCGGTGATTCCGGGTAGATTGTGTGCGCATGGATCGGCCTGCACGAACCGATGAATCTTTGATGCTCGTGCAAGGCAGTCCGACCAAGACAATGGGATACTCTCATTGCTGGCAAGCAGAGGAAAACCAATCAGGCCTTGTTTTCGTCTTGTGCGTACAGCTTCTGGCAAACGATTTTTCATTGCTCTTCGCAAAACATCCTTCTCGAATCGCAGCGGTATCGGTGGCAGTGCCCAGCAATATTTTAGAACACGTAGGTCCAAAAACGGATAACGAATCTCGAACGGACCGCTGACGGGATCGATACTGTTGCCGCCGATTGACGAGGGCAACATAAACGAATCAACAGCCACGACTCCGCCCGGGGTGGCTGAGGAAATATCATCCCCGAATTTCCAAAACCAATTCCAGTGATCTTTCAGTGACAAATTGCGAACCATTTCTGGATGAATCCAGTGTGGGAATCTTTCATTGATATCTTCGATTTTCTGTTGGCCTCGCATCCAGGCCCAGGGGCGTTTAAAAAACATAGTTCTAAACCCAACCGGTGGCAAGCGATGCAGTGCCGCCACATGCCGTGTGCAATCTGTCAACCAGCGTCCGTACCGTCTATCCTTCAATAGCCGTGGATAATACTGAGGGGCAGGATTTAACGCCTCATCTCCGCCGTTGCCATCCAGAATAACACGAGTTTTACAAGAAGCAACCTCCTTCCAAAACTCGTAACCTGCACCAGAAACCCAGCAAGAAGGTTCGGTTGATTGGTATTCAGGGCTATCCCACGCAGGATCGTACAAGGGATGTTCGTCTGCAACAATAAAGTGGATCGGCAGTCCTATGTATTTGGCAGCCATGGTCGCAAAGTGTCTCTCTTGGTCGGGCATAATGTGATCGAACACAATACTAAACGCATCCAACGACGCGGTTGATGATCGACGTTTCAGAATAGGCAAGGCTGTTGCTGCGATTGCGGTTGAATCCATCCCCCCACTCATCGAGATCGCCATGCGGTCACAGCGTATTCTGTCGGAAACAGCTTGCTCGAAGACTTCATTAAAGCCTTCCACCTGTTCTTCATGACTCAAATGATGCACTTCATCGGGGACTTGCACGGACCAGTAACGACGTAGATTCACGTCATCACAAGTAAACTGTGCAATGTGTGCCGGGGCAAGGCGGTGAATTTCGCGAAAGGCTGTCGCGACTACGTTTGTATTCCAGCCAAACAATAGAAAATCGCAAATAAAGCTGTCGCTCAACTCCGAAGAGACTGCCGGGTGCAATCGAACACAATCAAGATGATTGCTCACAATAACACAGCCTTTAACCACTGCATAAAATAGTTGCTTAATCCCCAGCTGATCGCGTGCGCAAAACAGTCGTTTTCGCCTGGAATCCGAAATCACGAACGCAAAATCACCCAACAAATAATCTACGCATTCGTCCCCCCACACATGATACGCATGCAGAATGAGTTCTGCATCTGTAGCCCCCGGTTCGACACGGCAGTTTTTATCACGCAATCGTCCAACCAATTCGGCTTGAGCATCGATACGTGCATCGGCGATAATCCAGACATTGTCATCAAAAGTTAGCGGCTGGGACACACGCGGTTTCTCATCATCAGTCTGAAACAATGTATGAGCTAATCCAACAGACCCTTGCTGAAAGACTTCGCGGGAATCAGGTCCGCAACGAGTAAGTTCATCAGCGATGGGATCCAGAATGGCCAGATCCACAGACGCACCATCCAAGTTAAATATTGCTGCAATGCCACTCATTGAGAATCCGATGAATTTAAAAGGAAGGAACTGCGAAATTAACACCGTGGAGAGTCTGCGAAATTAAAACAGTGGAGAGTCTGCAAAACTAACACCGTGGAGGGGAAACAGCATCATTCAGGTTTGAAAATGGCGTATAAATCTCAGCTACATGAGGAACGTCATTGAGCACATGCCCGTCCCATTCCACCCAGGCATGAGCAATGAGATCTCCTTTGCCAGGAGGACGCACGCCAATCTGTAATCCTGCTGGAATGCCTTTTTTTCGTAGGAAGTACGCTAACAACAGAGAAGTTCGAAGACAGTTGCGTTTCCAGATGCTGTTTCGTGCCGCGATCTCAACCAGACGTGCCACACGAGCCGCCCTGCCCCAATCATCTGAAACAGAGGCCGACTCCTTCGATGAACAATAACGCCTGTTGACCCGACCCGCACAACGACGAAAACCAAAGACTTTTAACGCAATCGAAACAGCTGGCACACAAAGTGCTGCATAGAAAATCAAAGCCAAGTCTAAGACCGACAACCGCCTGAGCGACCGTAGCTTACGCCTCAACAATTTCCAGAAGGTCATGTGACACCAATTCATCAATTAACGCAACCATGTCCGTATGCAGGCCATCGGCTTGAACATCATATTCCGATAAAATCTCGTCGTAAGCCACCTGTATCGATGACGAGCAAGTCAGTTTTTGAAACATCGCATGACCAATCGTGTCCAAGCCGAAGTATTCTCCACTTTTGACATGTAGCAAAACAGAATCCCCCTCAGGCACCTGCTGCACCAAAACACCTTCAGGCTTTACTAACTTTGATGTAAATGAAACCATTTAACTTCGATTACTCCTAATATACATTCGCAAAACATCTACGATTTAAACATTCCGTAATTCCCCTGCCAAGGCAAGAGAAAAATCAATAACTAAGAAAAGTTGAAATTGAGTTTGAGGCAAGTTTACACAAGAATATTACAGAAAACGCCTGATAAATAATCTCCCTTCTTATTTCATCGGGAATTATCAGTTCAAATTGGCACATTTCCATGACCATAAGAACACATTTGTAAACTTATCGCAGGATAACCAAATCGACAACAGGATTCTGCCAGCTGAAAACACGCAGAACGCTCATGTGCCCAGACTAAATGACGGTCAAAAGCAATCCGCCAAGCCTGCAAGGAGATAAGAACAGACTAAATTCTGCTCTAGCCACTGACAGTCCCATTCTGAAAAAGAAATATACCCGGCGGGATTCGAACCCACGGCCTATGGTTTAGGAAACCATCGCTCTATCCAACTGAGCTACGGGTGCAACTTGTTACTATCAGGAGAGTGACAAACAGAACTAAAATTCTCCTAAATTCCTAATACCCAGTTTTATACCCAAATTGGGAGTCACAACGGCTCTTTTTGATGCCNTGACATAATTTCACGGTCATCTCAATACGAGGAACCTCTAAAGAATGTATTCAGGGTAAGTTGCTGACGGATTGTCTTTTAAATGGGGCTGAGCTGCAAGTCGTAGAAAACGAATTCTGATCCGTTTTCTACGACATTTTCATAACCATTTCGATTGAAATGATTACCGAGTCAATCGAGCATCATTTTGAAGTCCATTTAATGCGTTGCAGCCAGGCTTCACATCGGCTGGGCCAAGTTCTGATGGGATTGGAATCGATGGGGCGGATGCCGTAGCCATGACCACCAGTGTCATAGATATGCAACTCAGAAGGCACTCCTGCCTTTTNCAGGGCGGACATCATTTTCAGGCTACTTTGCATCGTTACAGGATCGTCAAATGCGTGTACCAAAAACATTGGTGGAGATTGAGGAGTTACTTGCACGAAGTCCTTCAACGCGGTCTGTTCTTTGTTGACCAAGTAAGCCGGGTAAATCAGTGCTGCAATATCCGGCTTGCAGGAGACTTTGTCGATTTCATCAACAGCATCGTACTTTCGATCCGTTGACAGAGCAGTCAAAGCAGCTGTCATTCCACCGGCTGAAAAACCCAGGACGCCAATCCGGTCTGGATTAAGTTTCCACTTTGCACTGTGGTGACGAACAATACTAATTGCTCGCTGAGTGTCTTGAACCGGCATGAGCCAATTCTCATCCTGGGAATTAGTTGGTGTGCGATATTTCACAACGATGCCTGTAATACCCAATTTACTGAGCCACTGTGCGACTTCGGTTCCTTCGAGATCCCAAGCCAGGATATTGAATCCTCCTCCTGGGCAAATGACAATTGCTGAGCCGTTCCGTTTCTCCACAGGTGGCAGATAAACATGAATTTCTGGTGAAGAGACATTTGCCAGCTTAATAATTTTACGATCACCGACGAATCTATCAGTTGGTTTATTGATATCTTTTTCTGGCCCATTAATAGCCAGATTTCCGGGAGGTTTTCCAGGCCAAAGTTTAATGACTTCAGCTGCAAAAGCTGCTTGACTGTGAAATAATGAAAATGCGATTAGAAGTAAAAGATGTTTTTTATGCATGAAGGTTCCTTGACATTGAAAGAGTTTATAACAGACGATGTTACTGACTGAATTTCGTATTGCAGCTACGATATAAATCTGCGACACGACGAACCGTTTGGTCGACCCGAAAGTTTTTCCGAACATGTTTTTTCCCAGCCTCACCAATATTTCGGGCAAGGTCTGGGTTTTGTAACAGGAAGATCAGCTTCTCGGCAATTGCATCGCTATTCGAAGGTGGTATTAACAAACCTGTATCCCCATCGACAATCGTACTGGCGATGCCTCCCACGCTACTAGCGATGACCGGCCGACTGCAAGCCATTGCTTCGAGCATGATAGTTCCCAGGCCTTGCTGTAGCGAGGGAAGACAGAAGATATCCATCGCTCGTAATGATTCCTGAAAACTATATAAACTGGACACAAAAGTGACTTGTTTTTCGATTCCCAAAGAGCGAGCCAGTTGCCTTAACCGTCGTTCCTCTGGCCCGGTTCCGGCGACAAGAAACTCTAAGTCTGGAAGTACATTGAGAACTTTGCGAGCAGCCTGAAGGAAAAAGAGGCCTCCCTTAATCTCCTCTAAAGGGCCCGCAGTTCCAATGACTGGAGTGCAGTTTGAAGCTAACACAGGACGAATATGATCATCAGGAATATATTCCACACCACTATGGATGACTTTTACCATCTCTCCAGTAATGTTCGGTTGCGTGAGTAATTCTGATTTGACCGAAACGCTCACAGCAATTATTTTATAACCAAATTCAGTATCGTAATTCAGAATCTCTCCTGGAGAAAGGTAATCGTGAACTGTTAATACATAAGGGCGATTTAGTTTTTTGGCGAGCTTGATGCCATGCCAAAGCATTTTGCGTGATTGAATGTGAATGAGATCTGGCTTGGGATCTGAAAAATCGTGCTTGATACATTCCAAAGTTGCACGGCGAGCAAATGGAAAATCGAGATAGCTATATTCACGAAACTCAAGGTGGCTTCGACGCTCAGGTGCGATGCAATTAATACTTGGTGTCACAATAGTAGAATGAATACCGTAGTCTGGTAAATACTCTGCTAAAACCAAGGTTTGACTCGAAGTTCCTCGCACCTCAAACCGATCTGAGAGAAGCAGGACATGTAAAGACTCATTTGCTTTTGACGTTTTGGAAAGCTTGGGTTTTGCTGAGGCAGTTTCATCAGTTGCAGTCTCAGGGGCGAAAGGTTTTTCTGTCCGGTCCGATCCGCTCTGCATATTGATAGTGCCTTGTGATACTTATTCGCGTTTATTAGCGTTGAATATTCTCTAAACTCTTGCCAGTACAAGACCACGAATAATGACTTAGCATTCGTTTGAATTGGGAATAATAGAGGCTTTGATTAGCGAGTTGAATTGCCCGGTCCGTCTATTGAAAGAAGGCGGATCAATTTCAGATTCTTGAAAACATCGCTGAAGGGAAGTGTTGTATCTTTCGTGTCAGTTATGAAAATAAACTAAAACCGATCTGATCGCTGACTCACTGGCGGTTGCAAGATCTCATTCAGGATGATTGCGGCACGAATACCATCTGTTGATTGAAGAAGTTCAAATGCCTGTCTATTTGCTGAGGAAGTAGTACTCGAAACACTTTTAGATCCTCCCCGAGAATACGCTGACTTCTCTCGGACTGAACGCTTAGCAGCAATATCACTCTCCGAATTCCCAACATGTCGCGATTCAATATATTCTTCGACATGTTTTTTTAACCCACCACCCAGATTTCCGGCCCCAACAGGATGCTTTGCATTGTCTTCGAAAACACTATGGTGTCCTGTCCCTACAGCCTCTTTAGGTTTCTGCTGCGATGTACGGTGTTGCTGACCAGATCGTGTCGTTGATCTCTTTTGTTTTTTAGCCGACTGCTTTTGTTGTCTCTGTGGTTGAGGTCTTTGTGGCTGAGTGGGTTTTTGTTGAGGTTTTTTCTTTTCTCCCTGAAGCTCTTGGAGAAAAGATTCCAGTTCACCTTGCAGATTGCGTTTTTTGGGCGGACGTTGCTGATCACCCCGTTGAGCATTCTGATTCTTCTGTTTATTTTCACTAATCGCGTTAGAGATCCACCCAATTATGGAAATAATAACAATCACTGCAAAGATGATGCCGTCCATATTGTTCATTTCCTTTACAACAGAAACTGTCGGTGTCACTCGTTACGATAAACAGAAGGTCTCACAAGGGAGGATGATGAGACTGGTTTCACCAGAGCATTAATTCGTAGCTGTTTTGTCTTTCGGTGNCCCTGCGATAGAATTTCTCATTTTCGTGTCGGATTGAACATTTTTCAGTTCATAGTAGTCAAGCACGCCAAGCTGTTTATCTCGAAATGCCTGAGCAATTGCTTGAGGAACTTCTGCTTCGGACATCACTACCTTGGCTCGGTTTTCCTGAATCCTTGCAATCATAACTTGTTCAAGAGCCTTGGCTTCTGCTCTTCGCTCTTCCGCTCTTGCTTGAGCAACCTGCATGTCTGCTTCTGCTTGATCGGCTTGCAGGCGAGCACCGATATTTTCCCCTACATCAATATCGGCGATATCGATCGAAACAATTTTAAATGACGTTTGCGATTCAAGCCCCTGACTGAGTACGGTTTGAGAAATTGAGTCTGGATTCTCAAGAACTTCGGCATAGGTGGGGGTTGAACCAATGGCCTGCACAATTCCCTGACCAACTCTGGCGATGATGGTTTCTTCTGTTGCTCCGCCGATTAACTGTTTGAGGTTTGTGCGAACAGTTACCCGGGCACGGGCACGGAGCTGGATCCCATCACCAGCGACAGCATCCAAAGTCCCCGAGCCTGATTTTTCTGGATCAGGACAATCAATCACAATGGGATTCACCGAGGTTCGCACGGCATCAAGAATATCTCGACCAGCCAGATCAATCGCAGCTGCGGTGACAAAATCCAGATCAATGTTTGCGCGGTGAGCAGCAATGAGTGCACGAATAACATTCGATATATTACCGCCAGCCAAAATATGAGCTTCGAGTTCTCTTGTGCTAATCGGATAGATGCGAGTCAACCCGGCTTGAACAGCCATGATTTTACAACGTACGACAATCGTAGGATTTACCTTTCGAATGGACATCATGACCAGAGCATAAATTCCGATGCCTGCCCCGGTTGTTCGACTTTGAATCCAGAGACCAATATACCGCATGAAAATGGCAGCAAAGACCAGCCCGCCCAAAATTAAAACAACAACTCCAAACCAGATGAATAGATCCCACGACGAATCAGCAGCCAGGATCAGCGAATTGTTAATCATGATGTGTGCTTCCCTTTTGGTTTCGAATTATTTTACAGTCACTATATTAACTCAGTACCTGAATTAACCCAGAGACTCAAATAGTAGTTTTAGTCAGAAAAGACGATTGAATGAACCAAACAGACTATTTCTTTACCGTCAATATTAGTGAATTTCGAGCAGATGTACCACTCAACAGGTAGTTTTCAGGAAATAATATTACGATCAGAAGACCAGATCAAAATGATCTCTACAAGCTGATTTTGTTCGCAAATGCCTTGTTTTTCTAGATTCAATCTGTGTTTGAGAGATCAAAATCCAAGGGATCTTGCGTATCCGTTGATGTTGTTTGCTTGGAAGATCCATCATCAACGACAGAATGATCATTCTCTGTCTGGGTAGTTTTTGCATCACTGCGAACTTCACGAACCATCACTCGGGTGCCGATTGCTTTTATGATTTCGACATCAACATTGGCTTCAATAATAACGCCTTCACTGAATGCGTGAATTCGTTCGCGATTTATTGAGATCAGCCCACCGGGGACCAAAGGCGTAATTGTCTTAGCAATTTGCCCCACAAGCATATTGAGTAGCTCTTCTTCTTTGGCAAATGGCACAACGTCTTCTTCTTTGGGGCCTTCCAGTAAAATGCGTTTCCCAAATTTTGTTTTCGGTAGCCAAGAGAGCGCCAGGATTGCTACACCGGGAATACAGATCAGCGAAAAAGTGGTGAATCCGAAAAAGAGAACCCGACTCTCATCCCACCACGCGAGCCATGCAAAATAGAACGATGCCCCAAGACTGGCAAACATCCCGGCTGCCAGAACCCCTCCAGAGGGGATAAATATTTCAGCCACAATAAGCACTGTGGCCAAGGCCAATAAAGCAATGGCTAAAAAAGAGTTGTCCATTGTTTCCCGCTCCTAGTCACTAGATCCGGTTGTTCAGTTCAAAAAGGTGGTGACACAATAGTCAGTCAAGTCGTCAAGATTTTGTTGGATCAATTCCCTCTACAAGTTCCTGTTCCCAGGCATCAAGTAGTGGCCAATCGACTGCACAAGTGCCAAAATCTGCCATGTGTAGATAGCCCTCAAGGCGATCAATTGTTTTTTGTATCATCTTGGCATCTTTACGGAAAACCGGTCCGTGGCTCGGCAACAACCATTCGACATCACTGTCCCGAATGCGTGTTAACGACTCGATAAAATCGGGGATGTCCGAACCATGATGAGCATCAATATTGCCCACGCAACCATCCTTAAAAAGATTGTCGCCACTAAATAGCAAATTGCCCAACCGGAAAGAAAGCTGCCCGTTGGTATGACCAGGTGTGTGCCAAACTTCCAGTTCCAAATCGCCGATCTGAATTTTATCACCTTCATTCACAATGTGATTAATGATAATTTCGGGTAAATCGATGGAGATGCCTTGTGCAGCGATTTCTGCGTAAGTCATCAGACGATCACGATCTTTTAACAGCTGGGCAGCATCTGGATGCCCAGCGATTTTTGCATCGGGAAGCAGATTATGAGCTTTGCCAAAGCCTTGGATGTGATCCACGTCTGCATGGGTCGCAATGAGATATTTACAGCCAGCGAGCGGAAAATCCATCTGCCGAATCATTTCGATAATCTCGTCTGCTGTATCTTCGTAGCCGATATCAATCAACACCCACTCCGTCCCAGAATGAACTAAGTAAACCGAGCAACCAAAACGCCTGCGTGCCTGATGATTAATTTCGATAACGTGGGGAAACAATTCCCGCCTATCCAGCATTTCCTTACTTTCCTATTCACAAACGACAACCAATGTGCTGCCTGAAATATTTACTAACTTGTTTATAGACCCCAACAACTTAGCCCAACATTATTTTTGCCCAGAACTGCCACAAAACAGCGAATCTTAGCACTAATACCGGACTAACACCTCTTGTTTGAATTAANCTCCCGACACTTATTAGTNTAAGCAAATTCCAGATTCTGAACAGTCCCTGCTACACAGCTGTGCCTTATATCAGTGAAGAAACTTATGGGAACCTCTAATAATTGGTTCTCCCCCTTACGAAGGGGGAGTGAGAGGGGGTTTTGAACTGTGTTTTATAACCAAACTGTATTTGAGTACCTCTAGGATTCAATTAATAGAGGTTCTCTTATAACAAAGCTTCGGGAACCAT
>JAESQE010000072.1 GCA_016765335.1 Planctomycetaceae bacterium | reverse complement strand
TAGGAACCGGACTGCCTTATCGCTGGCATATTGATGGTTCATCCGGCAGCGAACGGGTGAATTTGCTGAGTATGATCAACACTCTTCCTGCCAATGCTCGCCTCATCGCAGATGAGTCACACCGCACTACAAGCAAGCAGAACCGTAATTATCCATGCAAGAAAAGGCACCGCCGTTGCGGTCAACCAAGAATCATCGAGGCCACTTTTCTACAAAAACAAAAAGCAGCACTATTCTGAAAAAATATCGTTACCAGCGTTGCGTGGCACGCAACTTCGCATTTGCCGGAACTTCGTAAAGACTTGTTCCGGCCTACGGTTTGATTGCCATATCAAATCCTCGGGTTGCTACCCGGTAGTCCAGAATATCAAGCTCAGGACTGGATCGCTGGCGATTCGGGCTTGTATTGGAAGTCATCAATAGGTGAGATTTTTCAGTATTCTTGGGCCATAGGTAAGTACCCTCGGTGTTGAGCTGGGTAAAACCTCCAATTTTCGGGTATTTCTCCCTAATATTGCGACCTAATGTGGAGATATTTAGATGAAAAACCGAAGTTACTGAGTACAGTGTCATCCCAATCTGGTATGGCAAGGTATAGCCTTTAAGGCTCTTTTTAGCATCTGTGGAAAAGACTTCGATCACACATATGTATGATCAATTAAACAATTTGCCTCATTCCTTGTGAATTAATTTTGAAGTAGATTACAGGAACGAGGAGTTGGAGCCCGGTTTATGTCGACGAAGCCTACATCAAATCTACCTCAGTTTATTGTGACAGCTGAAGGGGATATTCTAGGGGAAGACACTCCTGAGAATCAGGAGATTGTCCGACGCATTCACGCTTGTGTCGAAGCTTGTGAGCAAATCCCGACTGAAGATCTCGAAAACGGGATCATTCAGGATATCTGTAATATTATGGGGCAAGTGGTTCCCATTTTAGAGCAACAGAAAAAAGCCTCTTAGGGTTTGAGTATCGAAATACGCTTGTTTTTTTGACCTCTTATAATTTCTTCCCGAATTCGGCTGAATTCGTGACACCATCGGTAACTGCTTTACGCTTAGCAGTAGGATTGCTATCTTGAGGACAGTTTGAGATTCCTCTTGATCTTAGCAGCCGTTTCCTAGATACTTATGTTTGCTGGAATGAATCTAACTTTGGTGAAGTCATGTTTTGGTGCCCAATGAATATACTGATGGTGAGTGTGATGTCGATTCACAGCCTGATTGGCTGTAGCATCGACACAATCCATTATGATTGCGCCCATCAGCACGTTGGTGGCCAAGGGGCAATGTCAGCTCATCACCATCAGGAGAAGTCAGCTTCTGCTCATGAACATGATATCTCAACTGCTTCAGCAGAATCGCAAGACTCAAGCGATGAGAAACAGGACCGGCAATCTCCTCACAGTTGCAAATGTAACGATTGCGTTTGCGTATTCGTTCACGATGCAGCTGAGCCTCAATTAATCGATGCAAGTTCCCTGGAACCAGCTACAAGCAATCTGGAGGTTGTTTGTTCGAGCCAAGTTGCTGTGAGTCACTATTCAACTGCTGAGCACGACTTTGGTGCGGGAAATTCGTTAATGCCCCGCTGCGCCATGATACAAGTCTGGCTGCTCTAATTCTTCCTCCTGTGCTGTTCTTATTGACTTAGCACAACCCAGAGTTTCTTGTGCTGTCTTGCTCTCAAGCGAGTCAAACGAAACCAGCTTCTTATACGCATTCGCGGATTTATTCGTGCGTTGCGTGATTTATCTCGCAGCATATTAATTACGACTTCTGAGAAATAATTATTCTCTCAATGCTTCTGGAAAAAGATCATGAAAAAAGACATCATCATAAAAATCGGCCGTTGGGGAATGTATCTGGTGATCGGAATCGGTGTCGTTGTCGCTGTGACTTCGCGTGAAGTCTGGTGGCCCAAAGCAGTGAAACTTGCAGAGCAGGTAGTCAGCTCCCGTAAAGTGACACCTTCGATCTTGGATAGTCACGAAGGCGATGGTCATGCAGCTCCTGCAACTGATGCCGGAACGCTGGAACTTTCAAGTCAAGCAAAGCTTAATCTGGGCCTGACCAAGCAGTATCTCAAGCCTTTGGAGTTGAAAACTTATTTCCGGACATTAAGTGTTCCCGGGATGATTATCGAAAGACCAGGGCGTTCACGGATTGATGTTTCTGCTCCGCTGACTGGTATCATTCTGGNAATTTATCACTCCGAAGGAGAAACCGTCAGCCCGGGGGATCCACTATTCAAAATTCGGTTAACGCATCAAGATTTGGTGCAGATGCAAACCGAGTTTCTGAAATCGTTAGGAGAGCTTCAAGTCGAACAGCGGGAAATTACCCGTCTGGAAATAGCAACACGTTCAGGAGCCATCGCAGGCAAGCAATTGCTGGTACGGCAGTACAGCAGAGATATATTAATGGCATTAATTAATTCGCAACGAGAATCGTTACGTCTACACGGTTTGTCGGCTGAGCAAATTCTGGAAGTCGAAGAATCTGGGCACTTGCTTCAAGAATTGATTGTTGTTGCGGATTCGCCGATTTGGCACCAACACGATGGATCTCATCATGCGGTTCATCAGGCAGAACTGGTCATTCAAAATTTGCAGATTGATAAAGGGCGTACCGTACTTGTTGGAGAAACGTTATGTGAATTAGTTGACTACAGCCAACTGTATATTGAAGGTAAAGCCTTTGAAGGTGATGCCTTTGCGATTGCAAGCATGATGAAAACCGACTGGTCAATCACTGCGTTAATGGAGACATCTGAAGGACTGCAAGAAGTCCCCAACTTGAAACTTGCGTTTCTGTCGAATGTTATCGGAAAACAGACTCGGACGCTGCCTTTCTTTATCGATTTGCCAAACGAGTTATTGCAAGATCAAATCCGGGAAGATAAACGCCGGTACGTCACTTGGCGTTTTCGGCCCGGGCAACGATTGCAGTTGCAAATCCCTATCCAGGAATGGCCAAACGAATTTGTATTGCCTGTTGATGCTTTGGCCAAGGAAGGGGCAGAGTATTTTATTTTCCAGGAAAATGGCGGCCACTTCGACCGGGTTCCGGTTCATGTGAAGTTTCGGGACCAGGTTTCAGTTGTGATCGCCAACGATGGTTCTNTGTTTCCGGGGGATATTATCGCGATGCGGTCTGCACATCAAATGCAAATTGCAATGAAAAACAAAGCCGGCGGGGCAGTCGATCCTCATGCCGGGCACAATCATTGAATATCTTAAAAAGAACACGGGTTTTAATCCGCTAGTTAATATCACAAATACATAAGGAAACCTCTCTGAATTCAAAAGAGATTGCGAACGGAGGGTAGACATTATTGTCTGCCTTGAATTGAGGCAGACTCAAACGACACAGACAGGAATGTCTGTGCCCCTGTATGGGAATGTCTGTGCCCCCTTTGAATTAATAGAGGTTCCCATAAATCTGAATAGCCCATAAATCTGAATAGACAGTGAAAGTGACCCGGGCGATTGCTTGTCCGGTTTGTCACTTGATAAGGATGATATAATGTTAAATTCAATTATAAGGTTTTCGCTGCAATCGCGCATGCTCGTCGTTGCAGCTGCTCTGTTTGTGACAGGCTTTGGAACCTGGCAGGCATTGCATACCCCGATTGATGTCTTTCCCGATTTGAACCGTCCTCGCGTTGTCGTGATGACAGAAGCGCCGGGGTTAGCTCCGGAAGAAGTGGAAACACTGATCACGCTGCCTTTGGAGACCGCGTTCAATGGAGCCAACGGCGTTGAAGCCGTGCGAAGTTCTTCAGGAGTCGGGATTTCTGTTATTTATGTCGAATTCGCCTGGGGGACTGAAATCTACAACGACAGGCAGGTTGTCGCAGAACGGTTACAGTTGGTGGCAGACCGTTTGCCGGCAGGTATTCAACCGACATTGGCCCCGATTTCATCTATTATGGGTCAGATATTAATGCTTGCCATGTGGAGCGAGAACGGTGAAGTGGACCCGATTGAACTGCGAACACGAGCCGACTGGGTGGTGCGTCAGCGGATTTTAACTATCCCGGGAGTTTCGCAAGTCTTTACGATGGGCGGGGGGCGCAAGCAATTTCAGATTCTTGCCAACCCGGATAGCATGCTGAAATACGGTGTCACGCTGGCTCAAATCAAACAGGCTGTTGCAGATAGTAATCAGAATAACACCGGAGGTTATTTGGATGAGCAAGGCCCGAACGAATTGCTTGTTCGAGCCTTGGGACGGATTCGTTCAAAGGAAGATCTCGAAAAAGTAGTCGTGGTCATTCGAGATGGCCGTGCGATTTCGTTGTCTCAAGTGGCAACAATCGTCGAAGGGGCCCAAGTCAAACGTGGAGACAGTGCTGCTTTTGTTCGAGGAGAAGGTGGCGAATTCTCGGGCGGTGATGCCGTTGTGTTGACGATCAACAAACAGCCCGGAGCAGACACGCGAAAGGTAACCAACGATGTCTTCAAAGCATTAGAAGAACTCAAGGCAACTTTGGGAAAAGATATTCGCGTCGAAGCCGTATATTCCCAAAAGTCGTTTATTGATCGGGCAATCGAAAACGTGGCAGAGGCATTGCGTGATGGAGGCGTGCTGGTGGTCATTATTTTGTTTCTGTTTCTGATGAACTTTCGAGTGACCTTCATTACGCTGACTGCGATCCCGCTTTCAATATTGATGACCGCAATTGTGTTTCACTTCTTAGGGCTTTCAATTAATACGATGACCTTAGGAGGATTGGCTGTTGCGATTGGCGAACTGGTGGATGATGCGATTGTCGATATTGAAAACATCTTTCGGAGACTCAAAGAAAATCGACGCAAGGAAAAGCCGCTTTCGCCTTTACTGGTGATTTATCGCGCCAGTGTCGAAGTTCGAAATTCGATTGTTTATGGCACGATGATTGTGATCCTGGTCTTCCTTCCGATTTTCGGATTGACCGGCATGGAAGGCAAGCTTTTTGCACCGTTGGGAATTGCTTACATCGTTTCTATTCTTTCTTCCTTATTCGTATCATTGACCGTCACTCCGGTGTTGGCTTACTGGTTAATTGGCAATAAAAAGATCACGCAGAAAGAGAAAGAACATGGCGAACGGGACGGATTCATTCTGATTGCTTTGAAGTGGATCGGGGGTATTGTGATTCGTTTCAGTTTGAAATTCCCTCGCTTGAATTTGACTTTCACGCTGGCTGCAGTCGCGGTGGCTGCTTTGTTTGTTTCTTTACTGGAACGAGATTTTCTGCCTCCATTCAATGAAGGTGCAGTGCAATTGAATGTTGTCTTGCCTCCGGGAACCTCGCTGGCGACATCAAACCAGATTTGCAAAACCGTTGAAGAAAGACTTCGTAACATTCCCGATGTTTTACGTTTTGTTCGAAGAACCGGACGGGCAGAACTGGACGAACACGCAGAAGGAGTCAACCAAAGTGAGATGATTATTGAGCTGGACCCCGAATCAGAACAAACTCGTGAAGAACAAATTACTGAACTGCGAGAAGCGATGGCTGAAATCCCAGGGATTGTTACCGCGGTCGAACAGCCAATTGCTCACTTGATTTCTCATATGATTTCTGGCGTAAAAGCTCAAGTCGGGGTCAAAATTTACGGAGACGACCTGGACACTCTTCGAAATAAAGCGGCAGAAATGAAAGCCGTCATGGAAAGTGTTCCCGGGGTTACCGATTTACTCGTCGAACAGCAAGTCGTTATCCCGCAGTTGCGAATTGTCATCAATCGAGATCAATTACTTCTTCATGGGCTTTCAATTGCAGATGTGAATGAATACATCGAGACTGCAATGAATGGCACCATTGTCTCGGCAGTGATTGATGGGCAACGCTCATTTGACTTACTGGTTCGGCTGGAAGAAAAATATCGTGAAGATCTTGATACGCTGAAAAGACTTCGGATTGAACTTCCCGGAGGTGGTCATGTTGCCTTGGGGACTGTTGCAAAAATCTATGAATCGGGCGGACCGAACACAATTAACCGGGAAAACGTCAAGCGTAGAATTGTCATTCAATGCAACGTTTCCAATCGTGGCGTGGTCGATGTCGTTCAGGATATTAAGGACAAATCCGAGCCGGTAATCGCGAATTTCCCCACCGGTTATTTCGTTGAGTTCAGCGGTCAGTTTGAAAGCCAGAAATCGGCGTCAAGGAATTTGCTCCTCTTCTTCATGGCCTCGTTGGTCGGTGTATTCCTGGTTCTGTATACGATGTTTAAATCGGTTAATCTTTCTCTGCAAGTGATGGCAGCGCTTCCGATGGCTTTTATTGGTTCGGTGATTGCATTGGTTTTGACCGGTCAAACACTGACGATTGCGGCGATGGTCGGGTTTATTTCGCTGACAGGAATTGCTTCGCGTAATGGAATCCTGCTGATCAATCACTATCTGCATCTGGTGAAATACGAAGGCGAATCCTGGACAAAAGAGATGATCGTGCGAGCCGGGCTTGAGCGATTGGCTCCCGTATTGATGACGGCACTTACCTCTGGGATTGGATTGGTTCCGTTAGTCATTGCAGCCGGAGAAGCGGGCAAAGAAATTCTTTACCCTGTCGCAACGGTCATTCTCGGCGGCTTGATCAGTTCCACGTTACTCGATTTCTTTGTGCACCCGGCATTGTTTTTACTGTTTGGCATGAAGGAGGCGCAAAGAGTTGTAAGCGAATCTACGACCGAAGTTTTACTAATGGATGAAGCCCGCAACGATTAATGGGGAGCCTCTATTAATTCAAAAAGACATTGCATGGCGGAGGGTAGACATTCTTGTCTGGCTTGAACTGAGGCATACTCAAACGAAACAGACAGGAATGTCTGTGCCCCATTTGAATTAATAGTGGTCCCCAATAGAGAGTGTTTTGGAGACAGTTTGATGATAAGAGGTAGTTAAAAACCCCCTCTCACTCCCTCCTTCGTAAGGGGAGAACCAATATCCAGAGGTTTCCATTAACAAGCCCGGGATCTGTTTTTCCGGGTTATTACAGTCGCTCAGTGACACACTAATTCTGATTTTTTGAAAAAGGAAATGACCATGAACAAGCAAAGTATTTCATTTTGGCTCGGCTGTTTGAGTTTAGCATTCTTTCTAGGCTGCTCCGGCCCAGCTGATGACAGCTCTCACGCAGGCGGAGCAGGAGATGACGCGGCTCATTCTGATGAAGGTGATGATCACAGCGGGCACGATCACGCAGGTCATGCACATCCCACTCACGGACCACACAAAGGTGATTTGATTGAACTGGGCAACGAAGAATATCACGGTGAAGTTGTCGATGACCACGACAATGGGACCGTCACCATTTATATTCTTGATTCTGCGGGCAAGAATGCTGTGCCAATTGCAGCCAAAGAAATTGTTGTGAACCTCAAACATGAGGGCAAAGGGGAACAGTTCAAACTGGCAGCATCTCCAGAAGAAGGCGAAGCCGAGGGTATGTCTTCACGATTTGTCTCCACGGATAAAGAGTTCGCAGAAGAACTGGACCACAATCATGGCGATGCAACTTTGGTTGTAACAATCAAAGGAACACAGTACCGTGGAAAAATCAATCATGACCACGCAAGCCATGAAGGACACGACCACTAAGTCGCGGGCTCAATACTGCGTGGAGTAGACTTTGGATTATTCAACAGTGTATTCCACGCGAGAGCTCTCCATCGAGAGAGCCTGAAAAACCGAATCGACAAAAGATTTTGCCAACAGGCTTTGAAATCTCTGACAAAATGTCTGCTACCCGTTATGAAGTACATGCCGATTTTACGTCTGTTGCGTTTGCCTGCTTTGTTTACGACATTTCCTGATGTCCTGGCTGGTTACGTCATCATGGGGCAGGGGGTGGTCAATCCTGTTGAGCTGGCTTGCTTGCTGGCTTCTTCAGCCTGTTTGTATCTTTCGGGGATGGTGCTTAACGATTTATTTGATGTCGAACAGGATCGCAAAGAACGTCCAGATCGTCCGATCCCAGCTGGGGAAGTTACTTACGAACATGCCAAGATCATGGGGAAGCTTTTGATGCTTTCCGGGGTCGCGTTTGCTTCGTTGGTTTCTTTGCCTGCGATGATCGTTTCCATTGCACTGGCTGCCAGTATTCTGGTTTACGATTACCGAGCCAAGCGGACAGCCTTGGGCCCGTTCTTTATGGGACTGTGCCGAAGTTTGAATCTACTGCTGGGAGCCAGCTACGTTCAGGAATTCTCTTTGTGGGAAAGTAAACCGCAGTTGGCAGTCGCAGGATTGATCGGGCTTTATGTTGCAGGAGTCACATTGTTTGCTCGCAGCGAAGCAACTCAGAGCAAACGATTTCCACTAGTTGCTGGGATTATCTTCTGTTGGTTAGCAATCATTGGATGGGGAATCAGTGCTGCGACCTGGGCACCCGCGTCGGTGGTGAGCATGGCTAGTATCATGCTGTTACTGATTACATTTCAATTGGCACGCAAAGCGATTCCAGCGATTCGAACCGGAAAACCTCAGCACGTTCAACAAACGATTCGCATCATGTTATTGAGTATTCCGATGCTCGAAGCGGTCGTCATTCTATGTCACGGCGGCCCCCAAGCAGTCCCCTGGGCAATTGCAGCAGCCTTGATGATCCTCCCCGGACAATTCCTGGCTCGCTACATCTCCATGACATAACATAAGGGTAGTTGATCTGTTGGAAAAATAGCTTAGGTGGCCTATTTCTTATCGCAAATACAATTCATCATCTGGCACTTCAGCCTGCAACAATCACGAATTGCGATGTACCCGCCTTTATCCAATTTTCTAATACCAATTTCATTTTAAAATCGTGATATGTCAATAGTCGTGGCCTTGTGATGGCAAGGGTTTAGGGGAAACTCAACGCGTTAGTAAATACGCGAATGCGTATAAGATTACTTCTGCAATAAAACCGGTGCAGAGTCCGTGTCTGGATTTTACTTCACTTTTAATCCGTTCGCTCGTGCCGCATCGACTGCAAACTCGATCAGATATTTATCGGTGGCTGTCATAAGGATCTTTTTTAGTGGGGCTTTGTAGTCTGTTCGTGGATAACGCTGAGCGAGTTTGCAAGCTGCAATTTGTAAGTCAATGTAGTCATGGCTTAATGCGGTCGGTAAATATTCCAGTACGTCCGCAGAAATCGGATCAGGCAGTCGTTCAAGAATCAATTCGGACAGGTAGGGTGAATCACCTTTGAGCCATTTCATAACTTCGGATTGCCAACCAGACGGTTGATGTAAATACAAGGCCATTACTAATGCAGCCGCTTCACCTGTGTGCCTTGGCTTTGCCGGTATCTTTACGCCACTCTCTATCAGGCGATCTATGGTGCCCCGGAATCCATAAGCCGAACCACGTGGGCGAAAGTATTGATGGGTTTCAAAAGGGAGTGTTTTGGTTAATTCGATTGAAATTGCAAACGCATTCAGAATTTCCTCGAAGTCTTTGTCCTCCCCAATGCACTTGTAGATGTAATCAATATCCCTCAGCACAGCTTGTCCCTCTTTCTGTGTGAGCTTGCCTCGCGGTTTTGTGGGATTGGCAGGGGAAGCAATTGCCTTGGTTAATCGGTGAGCGAGCCGAATAAATACCGGACAAAATCCTGCCTCCCATGAACGTGCGACACGATCTCGATCTTTCTTACTATAAACTTTTGCAGAATCGTAGTACCAGTTTGGAAACGGCAAACTCTGCTTCATGTGTTGAAAACAATTGCGTGCAGCCTGCCAATCGTCGCGGTCCAATGCTTTTTCAATTGATTTCACCAGAACTCGACTTGCCTCCATATTTTCCATTTTTCCCAGCGACAAAAGTGCTTCATCGTCTCCCTGAGAAAGAAATTCTGCTAACACCGGCAGGTAAACCGGTTGATACATCGTGGTGAAATCTGCTGCATCTTTGAGAAACGTACTCTTATTGTCATCCCAAGATTTGCGGGGAGCAAGTTTTTTTTGCTCGTAAACTGATCGAGCCTGTTTTGTTGTGGGCTGTTTTAATGTAATAATCGTTTCACCAGACGAGTACGCTACCGTCGTTCCCGCATGTACATTTTTGATTTGCAGCCGATATCGCCCGGGCTGGGAAAAGCGAAGCACGCGAGTTACAAAAAGTACGGTCGAATGGCTTTCACCCGGCTTTAGTTTCCAATTCGAAACCATGCCGCCCATGTCTTGTGGTTGCTCAAAAAGAGCGACCGGCTTACCAATCGGCTTGCCGGCATCATCAATTTGAACAGCCGTCATTGGAAATTCACTGTTTGTCCGGAAGCCGGTGTAGAAACCGCCTTTGTCGTAAGGAGCGATTTTGTTCCCAATATTTTTCATCTCATATTCTACTGCAATGCTCTCACCCAGAAAGAACTCCTGACGGTCTAGCTTTAAGTGAACACGAATCGCTTGAGGAGTCGGCTTGAGGCCATCAAGTCGACCTAACCTTGAATCCATTTGTACTATCTTGCGATTTGGTTTTCCGTCAGGCAGCGGTTTGTTTGCAGGTGTAGCTGGAGTTGGGTCGGGTTTCTTGGGATTAACAGAGACCTCCGAAGGAGGAGGATCTGATTCGGCAGGTGGAACTGGAGTTCTGGCATTAAAAGATTCCAGGTAGAGCATGCCCAGGTCCATCAGTGGGCCGGTGGCTGAGTCGATGGTTATGTACGTAGGGCATATTGTTTCTGTCGATTTTGTTCGAACGAAAGCCATGTATTTTCCTGGACTCACTCCATGCACAGTGAATAAGCCGTCCTGATCGATTTCTCCAGGATAGATCATGGTGGTCAGGTCAGGAAGCTGCTTCATTTTCTTTGCATAAGCTTGCCCCGGCTTGGTCTTTGACCATTCTTCTAGCCAAGCTTCCACTTCAGCTTCACTTCTAATCAATACCTCACGGGGGTAAGGAGGAGGATCTATATAGGGAGCAAGAATAAGCTGCATTTTGGTCCAATCGATTTTTGTTTTTTCCTCGATTAATCGAAATCGTCCTTTGATGGATCTTCCTTTGCCTAACTTGATGGAGCTTGTATTGCCCGGCTCGCAGGAAAAAGGCATGCCATTTGTATTGAAGCCATCCTTGTGTGAAACATAAATCCTACCGCGTAGTGGGGGGACATTTTCAATTGTGAAGTGTCCCCTTTCATCCGTTGTTGTTACAAAAACCTGCTGCAATTGACCAGGTTTTTTTGTAGGTTCCAGGAATGAGACATCTGAATAGGACCAGGGCGAGGTGTCGAAATAAAGTTTGATTTTCTTATTCGCTTGAACTGTCGAACCAGCGATAAACGTTCCTTCAATTTTCGCCCAAGGCAACAGGTAGACTTTGCCTTGATTGTTAATTAACTCTTCATGGGTGAGTAACGCGACGCCTGATTGGTGAGTGATCAGCAATCGATACGGATCGGTTCTTTCGGCGATTTTAAATTTGCCATTGGGGTCAGATGAGAGCACCGGTCGATTTGCGTTCGGATCTCGAACACCTTTGTTAGTAAGCGTAACTTGCTCGCCAGGCGTATAAGTTTGAATGACCGCCCCGGCGACATTTGTTCCATTGCTGCCGACCACGGTTCCCTGTATCGCGGGCACAGTGATCGGATCAGGTAAAGTATCATGAGTCGCAAACCATGTACGCAGCCACTTCGCATCATATCGTTGAGAAAGTTCCCAAGATTCTGGCTTACGTCTAATTTCGAAGCGGCTAGGAAATGATGGAATACTTTTCGCACCAAACGGCTGCTTTAAACCGAATGGGTTTCCTTGAGATTTAGGAGCTGCTTTGGCAGGGGGGGAATCAATTCCGACTTGCTTAGGCTGCGAGAATGGGATGAATGGATCTGAAGCTATCATATCGTGATGCTCAAAGCCATTTGCTGAATCTTCCGTTACTGATACTTTTACCTTGTCATCAGGATCTGCAACGGCGTTTGCGTGGCGGTAACTGCCGGCGGCTGTGATGAGCAGGATGGTTAGAATGAACAGCGATCCTATCGTTTTCATTGGGTAACCTCGTTTGGTGGTGCTTGCGGGATTAAGGATGCGTTTGATGCGGCGGTACGTGACGCCCGGCTTTTTGTTTCCCAGGGCTGTCATTGCCAGCGGAGCAACGTTTTGTTCCAGCCGGCTCGCTTCAATCACTGCGAGTCCTTCAGCCAGGGCTAAATGATGTCCGCTGAACTGGGCTGCGATGTCGTCACAACAAAATTCTCGTTCCAGACGGATTCGCCGCGAGAGCCACCAGATCGCGGGATGATAAAACAGCAGCGTTTCGATGACTACCTGCATCAGATTGAGCAAAAAGTCGTAACGCCGGATATGTGCTAATTCGTGAGCCAGAATCGCATCGCACTGGGTTGGTGTCAGCCCAGTGAGTAAACAAGCCGGGAGAATAAGCACCGGGCGAAATACGCCAATCACCATCGGCACATCAGCCAGTGTTGACTGCACAAGTTTAATGACGCGACGCAGCTTCAAGGTTTCAGCTAGTTCGAGAACTCTGCTTTGTAAATAGCTATC
>JAESQE010000071.1 GCA_016765335.1 Planctomycetaceae bacterium | reverse complement strand
CAGTCTATGGAAAAAAAGATTACCGAGATGTGTTTCGAGCAATGGCAGAGGGAGTTGCTGACGGCGTCAATGGAATCGATCAACAAAATAAAAAAGCCGACTACAGCACAACACTGATGAGTTACCATCCGAGAAAATGGATGCCCAATTCTTCCGAGTGGTTCCACAACGAACCTTGGCTGGATTTCAACTCGATTCAGGATCAACCAAGTGATCAAATTACCGCAACTACTTTGGATTACGGCTTAAAACCTGTTAAACCAACATGGCTGTTCGAAGGGGGATATGAATATCGAAGAAACACTTACAAAGATTGGCAAATTCGCTTTCAGTCTTACCAAACGGTTTTTGCAGGCGGCTTCGGAGTAACCTACGGCAGTATGAATATCTACCATTTCAACAGTGCCAAGGCAGATTCTGACGAGCCAATCACAACAGATAAATCCAAAAAATGGGAGGCCAGCCTGGATGAAGCAGGAGCCATGGATATGCAGCATCTGTTTAACCTGATGACATCGATGAGTAATGATCAATTCCTCGACCGAATTCCTGACCAATCCCTCATTGAAGGTGATACCGGCAGCATGGAGGGAAATGAAGGAATCAGATCAAGCCGGCTTCAAGCGACCCGTGGAGAAAAGGGAGATTACGCACTCGTTTACAGTGCCAATGGTCGAACAATTTCGCTACGTATGAACCGACTGTCATCTCCGCGAGTGAACGCCTACTGGTTCAATCCACGCAATGGAAAATATCACGTTCAAGATCGTGAGACGACTGAGCAAAAACCGTTCATGGAAAACATTCCCTGCGGAAGTGCTGCACCTGTTCAAGAGTTTGACCCACCTGGTTCTGTTAGCGACGGCAACGATTGGGTACTGCTGCTGAAATGAACCATGTTATCCACCGGAGACGGGTAGCAACCCGAGGAGTTGATACAGAGCAGGATTGCCGGAATTGCTTTGTGTTCAGTTAACGCGGCACTCAATAGATTATCTTTTCATCTCATGTAGACTCCGTTTGAAGTAGGAATATTCCGGCCTACTTTGCTAGAGGATTCTTTCAAAGCAGATCATCATGTTTTCTTGCAGCGTGAAGCATACGGAGAATGCAAATCCTATCATCATTCACTTCATAGAATATCAAATAGTTTCGCTTAACTGGTTTGCAGTAGATTCCTGGTCGAACATGCTCCACGGAAAATCCAAGAGAGGGAGTTTTCGCAATTTGGTTCATTGCGTTGTCAATCTTTCCCATTAAACGATCAACTGCCACACGGTTGTCGTGCGCAATATACTTCCAGATTCCTGCAAGGTCCGATTTCGCCAAACGCGTAAGGAGCAAGTTTCGCATTATTTTGATTTGGCGTTATGTTTGTTATGCATGTCGTTCAGAAAGTCATTCAGATCCCACGGAGCCACATCGCCGCGATCTGCTTGCTCAATGGCAGGTTTTAATTTCTGTTGAAGTTCGTCCTGAGTGTAGCCGAACCAGTCGAGAACGACCGATGCTCGCATTAAAAGGACATCTCCCCCTTGACCTTCCGCTTGAATCAATCCATGATTCTCGTCCAGGGCCNTTTCTTGTTCAGCTGTAATTCGTGGTTTTGGCATGCATCCAGTCTAGTCAAATATGTAGGAATTGTCACCAATAAAATCGTCGAAGATTACATTAGAACTCAACAGGTCAAGCAAATGAATAATCATTCACAAGTTATTGAGCAATACCAGCGTGATGGTGTGGTGCGGATATCTCAGCTATTTTCGGCGGAGATGATCACGAAAATTCGTGAGGAATTGCAGCGATATATTTGTGAAGATCTGGATGCGAAACCGGCTGATGCGCGGACGCTGGAAGCGGATGGAAAAACGATTCGTAATCTTTGGCGGCTGGAGCAGCACTGTCCTTATTTTCGCCAGTTGGCACAGCAAGCTGAACTTGTCGAATTGATTGGTCAGCTCGTTGGTGGGGAGCCGGTATTGTGTGGTGTGGAAACATTTTCCAAGCCGGCTCGTATCGGTTCGGGTGTGCCTTATCATCAGGACAACGCTTACTTCTGCCAAACTCCGCCCGATATGCTCACGCTTTGGATTGCGATTGATCGTGTGACCGTAGAAAACGGAGCGGTCACCTTCATTTTGGGATCGCATCAACAAGGCATGCTGCCCACAAAACCATCGGGCGTCACAGGGAATTCAATCGGTTTAGCCAATGAGCCGACCACGCCCAAGTCTGAGCAGTTTTGCGCAACACTCGAACCGGGAGATGCAACAATTCATCATTGCCAAATCATCCACCATTCCGATGCCAACCAAACAGATCAGTCAAGATTGGGACTGTTGTTTGTCTATCGTGCCAGTCACACAAAAACAGATTCGCAACTAAAGCACGATTACACCACAGCTGTGACTACAACTCCGCCTGCGTAGTTGCCCAATTAGCGTTAAAGATCAGTCATTTGGGTAGAGGTTTTTGATGTCTCGTTTGGGAGCAAATGAAAACGGATAGATTTTAATTTACCACGGAGACACAGAGGGCACGGAGTAAAAAAAGTAGCGGTAAAACAATCAATAAAACTCAAGAAATATACCGTCTCGTTTTGCGATGAAATAAGAATCACCGGAGTTTTTCTCTGTGTCTCCGTGGTTTATTCTATTTCATTCTGTCTAATACCGGCAACGCTGGGTGAGGCGTCAGGACCATTCATATTCTAACAATCATTAAGCCGTCTACCATTTAACGCCAGGCGGACTCGTAGTTGTCTTGGCGTGTTATGGCATCACTTCCTGGATCATCCCGACATACCAGAACATAATGGTGAACACGACGTAAATTATAAACCCTGCCACAAGCAGCCAAACAAGCCAGCCGAACGCAGCCGCCAATGCTGCCAGGGAACGCTTGGCTTGATCTTCGAATTGAGGTCCCAGTCGGTGAAGAATTTCTGGGACCGTTCCTGAATTTTCGCCTACATGAATCATTTCGATAACATCGTCTGGAAACAACTGGGATTCCCGCAGCGCTTCGGTGACGGTTTCGCCTTGTTCAATCCAGTGAATAATTCGCGGGGCTTCTCCGATAAACGCTCCATTGTTGGTCGCTCGCATCGAGGCTTTGATGCTTTGATCCACAGGCATGCCCGATTGCTGAGTTAAATGGTATGCCCAGGAAAACCTGGCAATTCCGAATGATCGCATGCAGTGACCGAGCACCGGAATTTTCATCAAAAAATGATCCAGGTACTTCTGGCCTTCAAAGTTTGCTCTCAGGAATCGATAAGCCAGAAACAAGACAAATAAAGATCCAAACACAGACCCGAGCCAAACCAATGCCCCTTTGGTGCCGGTCAATCCCCAGCCCAGCACATCAAGTGCTTCGCCCCCTTGTATTTCTGCAATCCAGCCGAGCAGTAGAATCAGCATCGCGATCACAAACACAGCCATGATGAATTGAAAGACCGGCCAGGCAATGGCTCCGATAAAATCTCTTTTCATTCTGCGGAGATTATCGTAGTGGTCGGCTAGCCCTTTGAGAATTTCTGGTAAAGAGCCGGTTTGTTCTGCAACACTGACCATGCCTATCATTAAGTCGGGGAAGACTTCTTGTTTTTCCAGTGAGTCGGAAATATCCAAGCCGGACTCAATATCATCCATGATCCGAATGGTTGCCAACCGCAAAGTTGAGTTCGCAGCTTTTTCGCCTGCAATCTTAAAAGCTTTGCGAGCAGAAACACCTGTTTCAAACAACGTGCTCAGCGATCTGCAATAAATTGCGACAGTCTTCAGCGGTAAGTTGCGACCGAACATGTTGAGTGCCTTTGCTTCGAATTCTGGGGTGCCATGTCTGTATCACGAAGCAGGGTGATCAGGGCACCCGGCATCTTTTCCGGTATCTTTTCCGGTATCTTTTCCGGTATCTTTTCCGGCATCTTTTCCGGCATCTTTTCTTAGTGGAAACCGCATTGCTGGGTTACGTAAAAACTAACCCCGCCTACAAAACTAACAATTCAATAAACAGTGAAAGTGGGGCTGGATCAACGACTACTTCTTCTTCTTTTTACGCTTTTCTTTCTTTGATGGTTTTGCCTCAAGCTTTTCGACAGACTTAGCCGGGTTTGCGGCAGCATCCAGGGAATCGATCTTTTTCTGAAGCCAGCTGATTTTTTTGGGTTCCGTCGCTTCTTTTTCTTTCTCTTTAGCCGTCACCGCAGCTGCTGAGGGTGCGTCTTCTGGTTTATCTGAAGAGGTTTTGAAATCCAACATTTTGCGTTCNGCAATCGCCCACATCGAGGAAGCAATGAAGTACACACACAATCCAGCTGGAACGCGATAGAACATGAATCCGATGATGATCATCATGTAGCTCATCATCTTTTGCTGCATCGCTTGTTCTTCGTTAGCAGCCGGCGGAGCAAATAGTTTTTGCTGAACCACAAACAAGCCAACTGTCAACAAAGGCAACAGGTTGAATTGATCCCCCAGGAAGGGAATTGAAAATGGCAGTTGGGCAAGATGATCGGGAGCAGCCAGATTGTCGATCCACAAAAATGGTGCCATGCGTAAATCAACCGATGTGTATAACGCCTGATACAGACCGATGAAAATAGGTAGCTGGAGCAACATTGGCAAACAGCCGCTGAAGAATCCGCTTTCCTTCATCAATTCCATTTGAGCTTTGGCGAGTTTCTCTTTGTCGTTTTCGTATTTTTTCTTGATCAACTCAAACTTGGGCTGCATCTCTTTCATCTTCTTGGCAGCCTTGGCATGTTTGCGAGAGATGGGGAACATCGCTCCACGAACCAATACGGTTAATAAAATGATCGCCACGCCATAAGGGGCATAAAGTGTTGCGTGAAAGAACATCATGATCGAAAGCATGATTTTGCTGATCGCGCCAAACCAGCCGTATTCAATAATCCCATCTGCATCGAGTGGTCGTAATAACGCATCACGTTTGGGACCAGCATACAGTTTGTAGGTATGTGTTTGTTCTTGCCCGGGTGAAAGAAGTATCGGCTTGGATTGCAAGCCAACACTGAGCAGGCTTTTCTGAGCTTCCTTATGTTCTTTCAAAAGCATTGGCTTGGCAACGGAGATCCAGTTAGTCTTTTCCTGATCGGCTTGTGGGACTAACAGGGCTGCAAAATACTGACCATCAACGCCAATGTATTTCAGCGAACTCTGGAATGTTTCCAGCTTATCATCCTCAATCTGATCAGCCACTTTGTTAGCCAGGACCGTTGCATTGCGGACGTTACCGTCTTNCAAAACACCGACCTGTATGGCCATGTAGCGGCGAGTGTTTTCGACGTTTTCCAACGGAAGACCGACTGGACCTTGCAGGTGATAGTCTAATTCAATATCGCGATCACTTAAGTTGCGAAACTGTAAAGAAACATCCAGGCTGTAACCGTTTGTGTCGGAATCTCGACGCTTGGGATCGCCTTCAAATATTTGATAGGTTTTCAGAAGTTCCAGTCGTCCATCAGGCGAAGGATACCGGAAAGTGACTTGTGTTGCAGAAAGAGATGTTTCAACCACTTCCCAGTTCACTTGTTCTAAGTTGAGCCCTGGTTGCAGTTGATCCAAGGCGAGATCAACCAGTTCAACTCGCATGTCAAAGCTGAGTCGTGAATTTTCTTCACCAAGAAGTTGAAGCGGTTTCGAGCGATCTCCTATCGAAGGATACCGTTTGTCCGTAAGCCATAAGGCTTCCACGGCTGCGCCGCGACTATTCAGCTCTACGTTGACGAAGTTCTCTGAACCTTCTCCAGCTTTACCCAGCGTGATTTTTCTGTGAGGATAATTGGGCAGTTCCAATTCTGCTTTTGCAGTTTGGGGCGTTTCGGTTTTGTTTTCAGAATAGGTCTGGCTTGCTTGTGGCTGATCACCAGAATCTTTTTTTGGATCGTCAGCTTTGTCCCCTTTGGTGAGCTGAGTTTCATCGCCTGGTTCAATCTCAACTTGTTGGTCAGCAGGCTTATTGCCGAAACCGGGATGAAAGAACGGAAGCCCGATATTAATCCACATATACATCGCGCTAAAAGAGAGCACGAAAAACAGAATCATTCGTCTTTGCTGTTCCATCGAAATGGTATCTCACTTGCCCTTGAGGGCAGATTCAATGTTGAAAGGTTTGTTGCGATAGTATCATCGCAGATAATAGAGGATTCTGTGAAATCAAGTAGAACGTCTCTCTTGATTTCACAACAGGTTAACCAACCTACGGGCCGGTTGGGCGTTGATCGAATAAACTTGAGTCTCGTGAAAGATGACTCATCGCTTGGGACTGATTATCAGGAAAGCATTAACGTCCTTCCTTGAGGCGATCGCCCAGGAAATTATCGAGTTCCGGTATCGGATAAATCTTGTCAGCCGTTTTATTAACGTCGTACTCAACCCGTTTGAAGTTCACGATGTTGTCATCGAGTACGACATACGATGCCCGGGAATCTCCATTGCGAGGTTGCCCGACTGAACCGACATTGATGAGAACTTTTTCATCGCCAAGTTCGTAACGGAATTCAATCTCCTCTGGAGCAAGAAAATTTAACTCCTCGGTGAAAACTCCCGGAATGTGTGTGTGTCCCTGGAAACAGTAGTTATCAACCAGACTGAAGATCCGTTCCATTTTCCGTTGATTGTAGACATCTTCAGGGAAGACATATTCATTCAAAGGATTGCGAGCCGAGCCGTGCACAAACATAAGTTTGTCTTCTCGGCGAACACGCGGGAGTTCGCCGAGAAATTCCCAGCGTTGCTCACTTTTGGCAGGGTCTCCGGTTTCAAGTTGCTTTCTTGCCCAGAAGATGGCTCTTTCTGCTCCGGCATTAAACCCTTCCGGATCAAACAAAGCTGCTTGATCGTGGTTTCCCAATATTACAACTTCCGCCAAATTCATGATATGATCGACACACTCTCCCGGATTGGGGCCGTATCCCACGATATCGCCTAAGCAATAGATTTTTTTGATGTTCTGAGCTTGAATATCAGCCAGAACAGCCTCTAATGCTTCCAGATTNCCATGAATGTCGCTGATGATGGCTCGCAAAGATTCAATTCCCGTTTCCAGAAAGGCTAGCCGAGACGAATCTCGATCATCTCTTATATTATTGTGTTAAACGCTTGGTGATACACTTTCGCGTATCTGAGCCTAGCTAATTCTTGAGAAAGCTCCTACACATTGTGAACAGTACAGTCTATCCATAGGATTTCCTTCTGGTCAACAATGTAACTTCAGTTTCCTGTAATCGTACAGAGTTTTCCCGCAGATCGGCAGATAAATGCATCTGAGCGGGGTTGTTACTCCCCTGAAGCGACAGAATTATAGATTTGTTGACTGAGAAGAGTAGCCAGGAAGGATACAAATGTTCTCGTTCAAGCCTGAGGAAATCTTTTGAATCGAGCCTGTTGGGAGTAGTGATTGTGATTTGGTGGTAAAAAACAGGAACATACAAGTCTCAAAGACACGAAGAAAATCAACACCAACTGGTTTCGCAAACAAATTTAGAAACCCCTTCTCCCACCCAGTCGAGCTTTTCAGGATAGACTACCTACCCAGGTAATTCGAAGATCAATAAAAAAACAAGCTGGCGTCGAATAATACGACACCAGCTTGTTTTGTGTACCTATGAGCAATTTTGCTCAAGCGAATCGGTCTGAATCTTAATATTCCCAGTCAAGACCAAAGGTCCATTTTTGCATTGTCCAGCCGCTGCGATTAGGGTTCAGGCTGGGATTGATTGGGAAGGTTGAGTAGTCGACAGATTCCTGAGGTCGGGAAATGTTACCCACATACAGGAAGCCGTAACTGGTTTTGAATCGAGCTTGCTCTAAGAATTCAATCCGATTGAGCATTGGAATGTATTCGAAGAGACGGAATTCAAAGTTTGCAGTCAGATCCAGTAATGGCGAGACGTGCGTTGTATCTGATTCGTCGTTGAACACTGTATCAGCATCAGGGATTGCTCCGACACCGGTTCCAAGTTCTCCACCATCCGGTGTGGAGATATCATTATCGGGATCCACATTGTTAAGGAAATGGTTGTAAACCCCGAAGCCTTGCAGGTTCAATGTTTCTTTGGTTGCAGTCAAACCTGCTGTGGCCACAAACCACATTTTCGTATTTTTTCCTTCGCCTAAGTCTACTCGGTATCCGATTTCCGGACCAGCTGCATTGACTTGGTTGCTGGCTCCAATTTGCGTTTCGTACGGGTTGGTTTCAAAAGCATCTACAGGATAGTTGTTGGCAGCAAGGAAGTCCGTAGTACCGTCATTAAAGGTGTCGATAAGCGGTCTACCTTCGAATCCCAATTCTCCTCCAGTGTTATTGGTAGCTGAAAATCCGGATTCACTTTCGAAGATGGTTTGTATTTCCTGTTGTGGGTCTGTGTTGGTAAAGTTAATGAATTCGTACTCAGCCCCGCTGTCTAAACCGCGGAAAGCGAATTTCTCGTAAATATTTACATACTTCAGCCCAACAATAGGTCGCACTGTATACCAGCTGCCTCGGGCAACTGCTGGGCGAAGGAATTGAATTCCAGTTCCCCAAGCTTGTTGAGAGACTTGCATTTCAAACAGAGTATCGAAAGCAACACGATCTGCAATACCAGCTCCGTTGTTAATGGAAAGGGAGCCATTGAGTGCATTCAATTCTGTAAGATACAGAGGGTCATTCCCGAGGATAGAGAATGGATCCAATGAAGGCACGTAAGTTCTTCGAGGAATTCCACCTCGCTGGAAAACGTCATTTGATTCCCCGCCATACCAACCGCTGACTTCGACACCGCTGCCATCTTCGTTTGTAAAGCCGAAGGATACTTGGATTCCTCCACCAGCCATATTCCCGAACATGCGGTCAAAGTTTCGAACAGGGAAATAGCGATCAATAAGATCCTGAGAAAAGGCAGCTGTTCCACCGCC
>JAESQE010000070.1 GCA_016765335.1 Planctomycetaceae bacterium | reverse complement strand
GCCTTCACTGAATGCTAAGTTGCAATTCAGCATCGTCATCAAAGCAAACAAACAGCAGGAGAGTAAATTGTGTCGTTTCATGTTTTGTTCCTCAAAGGTTGGTGGAATCAAGAAGAGCTTGGGTGGGTTGCTGATATTGAGATCAGCAGCAACAATCTTATCGAGTAAAAACCGGTGTTGCCATGCACAAGCATGTTCTGATGCGAGAATTAAATGATCCACCAAGAATGTACGGTTCTCTTATTACCAAGCTCCTGTCTGGTAACGTAAACCTTGATCGAGGATCAGCAGATTCCATACAAAAGGAAGCAGGAACTTCCGAGGAGTGCGTTACCAACGCAGGAGCTTGGTAACGAGAAAAAGCGAAAATTCATTGCTCGATATCAACCAGATTTCCCTGCTTGCTGGAACCTGACAGCGGCTTGGTTTTAGTGAGTATTTCTACCATATTCTGCTCCCTCTGCCCCGAGGTTTTTCCCGTAAAACAGACTCGAAAAAAAATGTTTAGAAATACGGTGAAATACTAACTAATGAGACTTCAAAAGAAGATTTACTCAAATCTTAAAAAAACATGCAACTTTATCCAAATTTACAGCGTCTTCGGTTATGTTAAAGCTGGGTAGTTTGTACGGTTTCGGCACTGTAACCACGAGACTGAGGCATTTACCAGATGCAAGGCTTGGTTTTCACATAAATCAATCCAACTTGACTGCATGGAATACGACGATTTACTTATTGATCCGAGGACGATTTATGAATTTACTGAAACCTCTTACCGACCCCTATTTCAAATCATCAAATAAAATGCTCTCATCCAAAAAGTCGTTATGCCAACGATTCTTCATTTTGGCTGTTATTGCTGTCTTGACGACGTTTGCGCAGCCGACCATGTTGCCTGCCCAGCCCGCAGTTGAATCGACAACGGCTACGGAAAAAGAAGCATCGCGAAAAGAAAAACGACCGGTCGATCATCTCATCTATATTCCTTATGATCGCCTGAATGAAGTGATTGATCGCCTCAAATCGAAGGTTGTCATTTCTTATGAAGAATATCTTGATTTAGTAAAAAGAGCAGGCAAGCGACCTGTTGAAACCAAGCCTGCTGCCCAAGCCGTGATTTCTTCTTCAGAATATTCCGCGGTGGTCAATGGCGACGTCGTTGAAATTACTGCGAAGTACAACTGCAAAGCTATTCAGGAGAACTGGGCAGAGATTCCATTAAATTTAGGTCTGGCTGCGGTCGGAGAAATCTCCAGTTCCGGAGAGAAAAAAGTTCTCCTAAGAGGCACCGGCGAAGGGAAATACTCACTGCTTTTCGAATCAGCTGGCGATTATCAGGTCACTTTGAAACTTCTTGTCCAGATCAAGCGGTCTCCGGCTGGGCCTCACATCGACTTAACGCTTCCGCCAGTGGGCATCACCACTTTGAAATTCACAGTCCCTAAAGCAGATCAGCAGATCACAATTTCTCCTAAGCATATTGTCATTAAAAATGATCAACCAGTTCCTGCGGGCAGTAGTGCGACATCGGTTAGTTTGGGAGCAGTCGAAAAAGCTTCTATCACCTGGTCACCTAAAACCAGCGACCGCCCTGAAATGGATCTGCTGAATACGGTCACGAATCAAATTCACATTTCGATCCGTGATGGTCTCATTCATACTGATGCAAAACTCAACTACAAAGTGTTACGGGGAGAATTAAACACATTGCGGGTTGCGGTTCCGGTTGATCAACGAATTCTGGATGTCACCAGTTCCAGTCGCATTCAAGGTTGGACCGTGAACAAGGATGATAAAAGGCAAGTCATCGATGTCAAACTTTTGGGTAGCGTTAAAGAAAAAGTGACACTGGAAATACATACCGAGCGTTCGCTGCCTGATGGCTCGATTTCGTTGGGAGGAATCAGCCCCACAGGCGAACTGCATGGTATTCATGCCTTAGATGTCACCCGGGAAAACGGTACCTTATCGATAACTCATGGCAAAGAACTTACGCTTGTTGTGGATAAACAAGCCGGCCTGGTTCGTACAGACACCGAAAAGGATCAGCGATCTTTTCGGTACTTCTCCCCTGCTTTTGATTTTGTTGTTCGTGCAGAACCTGTCAAGCCGATCCTTGATCTGAAACACGATGCCTTCGTTGTCTTTCGTGAACAACGGATCGAAGTCGTATCTAAAATGCAGTACACCATTCGCAGAACAGGCGNTTTCAGTCTTGCGATGCAATTGCCCGAAGGCTTTTCGTTAACAGGCGTGGAATGCCCAATGATGGCGGAATTCCAACACGACAAAATCAAACAGACGTTATCCATTGTCCTGAAGGAACAATATCAAGGTGCGTTGGCCGTGACTGTACGAGGTTATATCCCCAGACCGAAGGAAGATCTGACAACAGAAAAGTCTGATCTTCCGAACCTGCCTTTAATTGTTCCTGAAGGAATCCGGCAAGAAGAGGGCCGCATTGCTGCGTTGACAATTGAAGCCATCGAGCTTGTCGCCGACGAAGAAAAAATTGAATCAGCTCAGGCGATACCGGTCAACACAATGAACATGAATTTCCCCGATGCAGCCATCAGGGCAGCCTGGAAGTTTCAAAGTCGTCCTGTTGTCATTCCCGTTCACACGATTCGCCGTCCGACCCGTTTAACTTCAGAAACTGCAACTTCAACTCGCGTAGAACCATCTGGTGCAATCGTTGAAACAATAGTTACCTACCATGTGCAATATGCAGGGATTGATCGTTTTTACGTTGCAGTCCCGAAAGCTGTCAGCGATCGAATTCAAATCGAAATCGCTGGGCCGGGCAATGTCCCGATCCAGCAAAAATCTCCCATTTCTTCCAACGAAAAACCTGCACCAGCTGACGACGAAGAATCCTCCACCGATGAGCAAGACTCTGCACCGTCTGATCAGTGGGTTATCTGGATGATTAAAACGCAACGTCCGGTCACCGGTCGCCAGCAATTCAAAGTCACTTACGATGTTCCATTCACGCAGTCTGAAGATGACGCAGAAGAATCGACAGACCCAGCCTCTGCGACTGAAGGAAAAGAACAAGACGCCGCCCAGGATCGTCCAGGTTCCGTACAGCAAATCTTACTCATTCAACCCCGTGGATCGAAGCAGGGAGCAACTTCAGGCCCAGAGTTGTCGCGATCCACCGGAGAAGCAGTCGTGCATGTCGATCCTGCATTGTCTCTAGCTGTCAACGCTACAGGTCAAGCCGTTGAAGCGATTGATATCCGCGAACTGAAGTTGCTTTCTCAACAAGGTCAGCAAGCGTTTCGGTATCCGTTTCAATCAGCAAGCGACCCGGTTCGGCTCACATTGAACATCTCTCGTCACGAAGTAGAGTCTGTTGTCAGTACCGTTGTTTCGCGTGCATTAACCGAATACGTACTTGGTGCCTNTGACAAACTGGCTGTTCGTTCTCGAATGCGAATTAAAACCAGTCAGCGCCAACGCTTAATGATACAACTTCCAGAAAACGTGCAGCCAATGCTTGTGCTTCTCAATGGCGAGAATCGCGAACTTCAAAAAAGTGACGTGCAGGCAGAAGCGGGCTGGGCGAATTACTTCATTAATGTCAGCAGACCTGGTAACTCCAATCAGGAATTCCACATCACGCTTCAATATTTACAGCCAACCGTCCCGCTAACCAAAACAACCTTGCGAGGCGGAATGGTGCTAAACACTCCCAGGCTTCTGACTCCCGATGGATTGACCGCTGTTGTTCAACAATCACGAGCAATTCTTTGGCTACCCGAACAGTATGTGCCCGTTACGATCGAGCTACCTTACCAACGGATTGATCATGATTCCAAAGCAGATTTCTCCACTGGCATTCACGCAGATACGCAGCAACTGGGGCAGATTCAGTCATGGATTGGCGGAACTTCATCTGCTGGCCTGGACTTTCCAACCGATGGCGAGGCCTACTTCTACGAAGCGACCGGAGATGGCAAGCAACTGAATCTGACCTACTGGTCACGCACAACCATCACTGCACTGCTTTCGGTGGCCTTGATGTTGATCGCGTTAATTTTAATGCGGACCAGTTGGGAAAACAAATTTCTGGTTGTCATTGTTGCCGGGACGCTTCTTAGTGCTGGTTTGCAATACGAACCGGAACTAATCAAACAGGGAATCTGTTCTGCACGAATGGGAGGGCTTGCGATGGTTATCATCTGGGCAATCCATGGACTGTCTCAATGTTGCCGTTGCTGTCGAAAAGGCAATGGTCACAAAACAAGTACGCCCGAACTAAGCAGCCTTCATTCAATACAGAGCGAAACTCTCAACACAACTTCTGATCAAACTGACGATAACCCAAGCGTCATTGATTCCGATATCGCGTCAACGCAACCAGACGACAACTCCGAACAGAAGCCTGACTAACCTCAGCAGTTTCGATTTTTGAGTTCTGATTCGATCATCAGGTTTTCCGCTGGAACAATGCAATGCAAGACAACAACAAAAACATCAAGGCAAACGAGAAGTCGCTACGAAACAAGCTCGTAGCCTNGGCTCTCTTAATCGCATTCTCAATCGCAACAATGTGCTCGCCGACCACGGTCTCTGCACAACCAGTCTCTGCACAACTAGCCAATGAGAAAAGCANCACCGAAGAAATCACTGCCGCAGAAATCATTACCGCAGAAGACATTATCACCANGCGGTACGAACGGGTTTATGTCCCTGAAAAAGACCTGGCTCAATACTGGTCTGCGGTTGATCCAGGTGTGTTGTTGAGCAAGAAAGAATTTGGCGACTTACTGAAAAGAGCACAAAAGGCCAATGCACTTGGGCAGGGGCAGCCCTTGGGAATTGTCGTGGAGCAGATTGAATATCAGGCAGTCGTCTCGGGCGATATTCTGAAAATCGAAGCCAAGTGCCTGCTTTCAAAATACAAGCCGGGCTGGGCTCGTCTGGTACTTCCGATCAACAATGTTTCCATCACACAGGCAAAGCTGGATGGTGAACCTGCTCCGCTAGGAATTTCGGGCAAACCAAGCCAACTCATCCTGATCGAGAATTTCACTGGTCAACGAGAATTGACTCTTTCATTAACATCGCCCATCCGACGCGTAGGCACCGATGAAATCGCTTCGTTTTCTGTCTTTCCCAATACCGCAGCCACGTTAAAAATCGATGTCTCCAAAGCTAGGGTACTGGAAATCAACGGTTCGGTTCTTGAAACCAACCAACAGCACCAAACGCAACGCACGGTCACGACCGCAATTGGTGGCAAGGGAAATATTCAAATCCGATTAACCGATGCACTCGGGGAATCCTTGAATGAATCTCTCGTGTTTGCCCAAACCATTTATTCCATCGGCGTGGAACGAAACACCATCAACTGGCAAGCCGACTGTCAAATTGACCTGTTCGGCAAGCGATTCAATCGATTGGAGTTTTCTGTCCCCAATCATCTGGAAATCGCAGACGTTTCCGCTCCCGGATTACAAGACTGGGATCTTCAGGACGACGCTGAAGACAACACCCAGACAAAAATATCGCTCACATTTCGAGAGACGATCCCGCAGCAAATTCGTGTGACTTTGCAGGGAGTGCAATTGCTTGAAAAAACTGATAACTGGTCCGTTGCTCCATTGAAACTGAACGGCGTCACATCGAATACCGGAGGATTAGGAATTTCGGTTGCTCAGGACATGCGACTCAAAACAATTCAAATGGAGGGAATCCGCCCTTCTGCACGGTCGTGGAAGCCCGCTGCCAAGTTCATTCAGCCATCGAACTTACACTTCTACGATATCTGGGACGAAGATTTCACTTTTCGTTTATCAACATCACAAACCGCTCGTGAAGTTCAAGCTGCTGTCACAAACATTCTGGATGTTGATGAAACCGAAATTCAACTTTTGTCAACAATCACGCTACAAACATTATTCTCGCCGCTGTTCGAACTCAATATCGAGTTACCTGCCCAGTGGTCCCCCAAACAAATCAGGCAACAAACTGGCGATATCGATTGGCAATACACATCCCAACAAGCTGGCGTGCACCGTTTACGAATTCCGATTAATCCGCCGTTAAAGCCAGGCGAAAAACGAACCATCTGGCTGACCGTTCGATTGAATCGCGAAGGCAATCCGAAGCCAGATGAAAAAGAAACTATTGTCTTGCCCGAATTAAAACTCGAAGGCGTTAAAATCCTGGAAGGTTCGTTTGTCGTGCGGGCCAATCCGCGACTCGATGTGATTCCTGTAAATATTGAAGGCATGGATGCTGCGTACCTGGGAATTCCTAACGAAAGATTCGGCTATCGGTATCAGGATTCCCGCATTGCAGGTCAGTTCGAAGTTGTTCGTAAACCGACACGTTACAACGCCTCGACAACGCAAATCGTTACTTTAGATGAAGAAACGATTTCAATGCGATATCAGGTGATGCTCGATATCGGCGGCGGCGGCTTGCGTGAACTGCAAGTCAACCTGACATCAGATGCAAACATTGACGAAGAATTCCAGGCATTGGGTCGCATGCGTATTTCTGATCAGAAACGCACAAAAACGGAAACGGGGACTCGTTGGAATCTTACTTTTGACCGGTACGTTACCGGAAAAGTCCCGCTGCTACTGACCGTCATACTGCCCCGTGATCAACTAAATGAAGAACTAAAAATCACAGAAGAGAAATCCGAACCCACCAGCAAACAGCCTCAGCAATATGCAGTTCCTGAATTGACATTTGATGCCGCTGAATTGCAAGAACAATACTTGGCGTTCTCTGCCCGAACCGATCAGCGATTAACATTGAATGTCACTGACAAATCCGGCACAGTACTTGAGCCGATTGACCCTGCTGACTTACCTTTCATGAGTGCTCAAACTTACAAAAGAGTTGTGGCTGGTTATCACATCATTAAACCGGGCGTCACTGCGTTGGTTTCTGAAGACCGTTTCGATTCTCAACCGATCCCCACTGCAATCGGACACAAACTTGTACTCACGTCGCTGCTTCTTGAGGGAGGCCAGTTCCAACAACAGGCCACGTTAAACTTTGCAGCCGTGGGCGTTCAATCGCTGATGGTTCATATTCCCGACGGGATGACTTTATGGTCCACTACAATTGATGGCGTGCCCGTCACTGCCCGTAAAGTCGAGGGAGGGTTTGTCGTTTCCTTAACGAACAATCAGGCAACTGGTCAGCAACGAACATTGCAAACGCTGTACGGTTCGAACACTACAGAAATAAAATTGCCGAGTTTCTCCAGCCCGACATTGCCTTCTCCAACATTTGCAGTTGTCAGCGGAACAGGCACGCGGCAACCATTAAGAATCCTCAAAACAGTCTGGGAAATTCACCACTCGCAAGATTCGCAAATCCAACCGCTCGATCCCGGGGTGGAGCAAATCAACAAATCTAAGAATCAAACCTGGCTGTCGCAGTTAATCAAATACATTTCACACACCAACTGGCAACGTACTCTTGAAGATCTATTAATCGGCTGCTTGTTTCTGGTCATTCCCTGGGGATTGATTTCGCTGTTTAGAAGAAGAGGCTGGGCACTGTATCCTACAGAAAAGTCTCTGCTTCGCAGCCGACTTAATGCGTGTTTATTTATTTTCTCAGCCATCGGATTAGCTATTGTGATTATGCTCCCCGCTGTCCAGCAACCTCGGGAGGCCGCAAGAAGAAGTTCCGAAAGAAATGAACTAAGACAACTTGAACTAGATAACGCTGCCGGCACAGAGCATGCTCATGAACATCAAAATCATGCCGCGAGTCCCAATCAATTTGCACAAGACCATTTCGAAACCATTGTTCCACATGCGGGAAGATCACACGGCATAATGCCATCCGAGGAAATGGAAGAATTGGCTGACCAAGAGCAGCTGAGCCGAGATAGTAAATTGTCTGAATTAAAGAGAAGCATGATTGTTAAACCAGGCACTGTAGACATTAATGAATTAAGTAAGGGCCGAGCCCCCCGGCAGGGGCGATTTAAATCAGAATCCCAAGCCACTCCTTTTGCACCCCCTGGACGCCGAGCCGGTGAAGCAATCAACGCCCCCGATTTCATCCAGCCCAAAGATCAAATCACACATTCGACCCGTACTGCAATACCACAAAATGCAGCCTCTCCTGCACGTATGACCGGACAGAGGCCTGCACCATCGCAAGCAAACAAAGGTCTTGGCACTGACGATGGTTACCGCACCTATGGCAGCTTTATCGCTGGCGACATCAACGTCAATGGCAAAGCTGACATGGACATCAGTGGTGGCATCGTCAACGGCAATGGCAGCCAAGGTCTCTACATCAGCCGCGATGGCAACGCTAATATCGAAAAAATCAGAGCAAGACTTAGCGAACAACTTGGATTTCTCAACCAATCCGACGGCCTACTCTCTTTGCAGCTTGCATTACAAATCCCAGATCATCTGCAAGTCACGCAATTACAATCGTTTGGAGAACAAGCCTCGCAGGCCGGTCTGAAAATTCAGTACCTTTCACAAACTGCAATCAACCGACTACGTTGGTTGATTATTTCTGGAGTTGTGCTACTTTTCTGGTTGCTGCGAAACAGAAGTCTAGCGACTCGCAGCTGTTGGATGGCGGTGCTGTTTGGATCGCCAATCATTGCGATGGGAATTGTACCAGAAATCTTCCTGCCCTTGATCGAAGGCGTGCTCTTGGGAGGCATCTTCGGAGTTCTTATCTGGAGTGCAATCAGCTTCTCCCACTTCCTGCAAAAACTGTTTCGCTGTTGTTGCCAAGTAACCGAACGACTCATCCGAACAGGAAGCACGGCTGCCAGTTTACTATTGCTACTTGCAATCCAGGCGAATTCCCCTTGCGATCTGCAAGCCAAAGAACCAGTCACCAAACCTCAACAAAAGCAAGCGGTGCAGCAGGCAGAACCGCAGCAAGCTCTTGCTCCTCCTGTGGCCCCAGCTAAACCCACAGCTAAACCAGCGCCTGCTCAGAAACAGACATTAGTTTTTCCTTACGCAGCAGATCAATCACCCTTGGCTGCATCGCGTGTGTTTGTCCCCGAAGCTGAATACCTCAAATTATGGAAAGCGGCCCACCCTGAGCAATCCATCGATGCCGCTCCGGTTGCTTTTCTGGTGCATGAAGCTTCTTATGTTGCAGAAATTTCCCAGCCCAATGAATCCTCAAACCAACACACGGTCGTGGTTAAAGCCAGATATATCATTCGCAATTTCCGAGACGAAGAACAACTCGCGCCGCTACCTTTGGGACCAGTGATCATGGAATCCGTCCGGGTCAATGGTCAGAAAACTTCATCAACTTTGGTGGGCAAGAATCAGCCAGCGGTGCTGCTTCCGGCTGCAAAGCTTTCGGTCATCGATGTTCAATTCCAGCTGCCAGCCAATGCAGTCAACCAGGCGGGACAATTTACTGTATCGTTTCTACCTGTAGCCGCGGGGTCGTTTTCGTTTCTGCTTCCTGAAAAAGAAACACAAGTACGCATCAACGATGGCAAGACACCGTATCAATTGATCACTCGGGACGATAAGAATTTCGCCCAAGTCGTTGTTGCGTCTGGTGGGAACTATACTTTTTCCTGGCAACCAAAAATCTCGACAACACAAATGCAATTTCTCTCGTGTGAATCTGCACGGGAAGTTTTCATTCGCGACACCGGTGCAGAACTTTACTATTCGTTCGCCTTCAATATCGCCCAGGGAACTTTTTCCGAAGTCGAATTAAAATTGCCCGAAAACGTCAAATTGAAATCACTTGCTGGTAGCGATCTTGCGGGCTGGCAGTTACTTGATGATGGGCGGTTGCGAGTACTTCTCAAGCGAGCCGTTGATGACCGTAGTGTGATTACCGTTTCTTTGTTTGTCCCTTTAGACATCGCCGCAAAGGCACAAGAATTCCAGTTCCCCGATATCATTCCGCAAGGTGTTACCCGGGAGATTGGTTCCTGGGCCGTTACCTGGGACACTGCGATTACGGCTCGATTCACCACTGCAAACGATGTTCGGCAGGTTAAAAACAATCAATTCAAACGACTCACGAAAACAGCAATCGTGATTAACCCACAACGAGTTTACAATTTTTCCTCTCGACCATTTGATCTACGTTTAGAAGTCCAGCGTAAACAAGCATCCTCAACGGTCCAGCAATACACGCTGATTGATATCCAACAACACAAAACGCATGTCGCCACCTTTGCAAAAATTAATATCGAAGCCGAGCCTCGTCTTTCGATTGATTTCGCGGTTCCCAAAAACTTGCAAATCATCGAACTGACCGCCACCAATTTAAGTGACTGGTTTGTGACTTCACAAAACGATCAGCAAACCACGTTAACTGTACTGTTTGCATCTCCTCAACTGGGATTGGTCGAAGTTGTCGCGAGGGGAACGATTCAGCAAGAAGCCGGATCTCATGATCAAGCTTCTTTAAGCGGACTGCAAATGATCGATGCAAAACAGACAACGAGCTTTCTGGGAATCGGTGCAGCAGATATTTTGGCTGTTTCCTTAGAGGCGATGGATGGCTGGAAAAGCGTTGACCCTAAATCGTTACCAGCTGCATTACAACAGATGGCAACGTTCCCGATTCGCCTGGGGTTAACGAATTCTACAAACAACCCGCGACCGGTTACGGTTTCACTTTCTCGTCAACTCGCTCAGGTGAAAGCTCAT
>JAESQE010000069.1 GCA_016765335.1 Planctomycetaceae bacterium | reverse complement strand
CATAACTCTTCTTTGATACCAAACTCAATTAATACTTGCGAGAAGCTCTCGCTCGTGGTCTTGTACAGACAAGGAATTAGGGGATGTTCAACGCGCAGACAAATATGCGAATGCGTATCAGATAGTAAGCGGTCGCCAGCGGCTTGTTGAGCTCCAGTGCCTTGTTCAATCGTTTCTGTCCTTGAGATTTTCAGGATTCTTCAGCAGCAACCAGCGAGTCCCCTTCCCAAGCGAAAAAGAAGGAGCAAAAACGGAAGTAATCCAGAAGCGGCATCAAAACCTGGTACAAAAATCAGGGGCAGGTCAAGGAGAGCTGGGCAGTTATAGTTCGGGGAATTTGCATTGGTCGAGCATCGAGGTGATGCATTTGCAAATATGAAAAAGCCCTGTCAGATTAACGATTAATTTGACAGGGCTTTCGATTGATTTGATCCCGATTGGTTGAACCTGGGATTATCTAAGTAATTGCTTCAAGTTCTGGTTGGAGCACAAATGGAAAGACTCGCACGGGTTGCCCTGCTTCAAATTCCTGTTTGTAGTTCAGCTGAGCAGAGCGATCCGCAGCGAATTGCAAAACAGTAAACTCTAATCCGCAGTAGGAATCGAGATCCGCTTCAGCTGCAACATCTGCAAATACTTCTCCGGCAGATGCAGCGTGCCTGCGAACGCCATGGATACTTCCTTCGCGAACTTTTACGCCAGCTGCTGAGAGCTTGACCAGTCCTTTGAGGAACTTTCCAGTTAAACTATCTGGGCCAGATGACTTCCACAGGCGATCCCATTCTTCATGAGCTTCCCAATAGAAGCCATAATTGAACAGATCCAACCCTACGAGGTAGTTTTTGTGGGTCGACCAGTTGTCTTTAGTCAAAGAAGGTGGCGAAATTCGCTTACGACCATGACTGTGCCCTTTGGGGTCACGTATTGGGTGAGGCAATCCTGTGCCTGGAATAAAGGCGTAAGCAGGAAGATCGATGGATGAAAGTAATCGCTTGGCAGTTACGGGAGCCTGAAGCATATGGGACATCTCCTTGTGGACACTAGGGCAGGATAAATCCTGGGATTATATTTACATGAAATGATTAAATTTACGTGTATCAGTACTGCATCACATATTCGAAACACCAGAAGATGGACGTATGGACCAGTGCTGCAAGTCAGGGGAAAAGCTGCTGAAACTTATTCAAATATGACTTAAGCGATGAATTGTATCGTCAACTTTAAAATGGCAAAGCTTTTATTGTTCATGAGGAAAAATATCAGCTAAACGTCCCGCATTAGATTACGACCAGGGGAAGTGGGTAAGTAAATAGGAGGGAAATTAGTTGTCATACGCATTCGCATATTTGTCTGCGCGTTGAACATCCTCTAAGTCCTTGTCAGTACAAGGCCACGAGTGAGAGCTTCACGCAAGTATTAATTGAGTTTGGTATCAGATCGCGGTTTCAGCATCAATGAAGACGCCTTGTGTTTGTCAAACATGAAAGTAACGACAATTGAGGGCTGGGGAGAACACCAATATTCAAAGATCGCTCATTTTTTAGGAAAAAGTACCTGCAACTCCCTTTGATGTATTTGCATAATTGCATATGGCGTTCTAATAGCTGGCCAAACAGTGGCATTGCGCACATATTAATGGTCGCATCAGAAGATTGGGATGTTATTTTGGCATCTGCCCTCTGGTTTCATAAGAATCAGCTTGCCAATCCGGTCTTGGTGCCCATAACATGTAACTATGGAAGAGGTTGTGTGAATTGATTGCTCATGGAATTCGGTTAAACATGTGGGGATGGCGTGTTTGGATCGAAATCCGTGGAATTCAAAAATCAATTCATTTTGTGCCGAACATATTTAAAAGTAAGTTGGTTAATATAATGCACGAGGGTGTATTGGATTAATGTTTGAATACTGTATTTGTTTTAGAGTTTGAACACTGTGATCGGTTTTTGTGTCAGGAAACCTTACTAATCATGAGAAAAGTAATGAATAAGAATTTCCGTTTTGTGCTGCCCGTAATGTCGTGCATTATTGGTTTGGTGTGCCTGTCTGCTGACGCAGGGGCTGCACCACCAAAAGATAGTGATTATCGCTTAAAGCATGATCCGCAAGTTGTTGCTGAAATCGATAAAATTATTCGGCAGAGCTGGGAAGATAACGAGGTTTCCCCTTCTGCTGCGGCAAAGGATACAGCTTGGCTCAGGCGGGTTTACCTGGATACTGTCGGGCATATCCCTCCTTTGGATGTCGTCCAGGATTTCATGAAGGATAAAAATCCCAATAAACGGGGCGTTGTCATCGACCGGTTGCTGGATGATCCTGCATACACAAACAATTGGACTACTGTCTGGACGAATTTGTTAATTGGCCGACAGACTCCTCGGCGGACTTCTCGTGAAGGAATGCAAAAATTTCTTCGAGAAGCGTTTGCCAAAAATCGCCCTTGGGACGACGTTGTTTACGACATCGTAACAGCAGAGGGGCATTTTGAAGAAAATGGTGCAGTGAACTATCTTCTGGCTCAAATGACAATGCGAGATGAGGGAGTTCAGGCCACTGCAAAAACAACTCGTTTATTCCTGGGTGTGCAAGTGCAATGTACTCAGTGTCATAATCATCCGTTTAACGACTGGAAGCAGAATCAGTTTTGGGAATTCAATAGTTTCTTTCGCCAGGCACGTCGCGTAGATCACCGAAGTGTTGATCCTAAAACAGGTCGTCAAGTTGACGATTACTCTGAACTTGTCATTAACAAAGTTGAAGGGCCTGTCTTCTACGAAAAACGAAGTGGCTTGATGCAAGTTGCTTATCCAAAGTATTTTGGAAACGAAGTGAAGATTGATTCCACAGAAGATCGCCGGTTCTCTTTGGCAAAATCAATTGTTAACGACCCTGATCATTACCTTGCCAAAGCAATGGTTAACCGCATGTGGGGACACTATTTCGGCTTTGGCTTCACACGACCTATCGATGATATGGGGCCACATAATCCAGCCTCTCATCCCGATCTGCTCGACTATCTGACCGAAAAGTTTGTCGATGCCGATTACGACATGAAGATGCTGATTCGCTGGATTGCTAACAGCGAGGCTTATCAACTGGATAGTGAATTTAACAGCNAAANCGANATTGATAACCCCGCAGCTGGCGAGCTGCCTTTGTTTAGCCATGCTTACATCAAGTCGATGGGAGCCGAGCAACTGTTTGATTCTCTTTTGATAGCAGCGAATACCAAAGGAATGAGCAAAGCCAGTTATGCAGAATCTAGCCGTAAGCGAAACATGTGGTTACAACAATTTGTGACAACATTTGGTACCGATGAAAACGATGAATCGACTTCGTTCAACGGAAGTATTCCGCAAGCATTGATGATGATGAATGGCGATTTAATTGAGACCGCCACTAACTGTGAGCCTGGGAGCTTGCTGCATAATGTTATTCAAAGCAAGGAAAATCAAGCACGGAAAATTCAGTTGATTTACTTGGCTGTATTGTGCAGAACACCGAGTGGTCGAGACCTTGCNGCCGTGAAAAAGTTATTCAACGCCAACCGTGATAAGATCGTGGCTTACCAGGATTTGTACTGGGCCTTGTTGAATAGCAATGAGTTTATATTTATTCGTTAAGTAAAATTAGTGACTACGCTTGCAGGCTTGTTTGTCAAGTACCGAAACTTTCAAAAAACATATAGAACGACCAACGCCTTTTAGATATTTGGAGAATGATAAAGATGAGTAAGAACTCTATTGATGCAATGAATCGTCGGCATTTCATGTCGCATTNGGCTGCTGGGTCCGCAATGTCGGTTCCGGCTTATGGTTTCCTGAACCATCTTTCTGCTAACGCTGCCGAGGTGCGGCGTAATGAAAAAGCTTGCATCCTGATCTGGCTCAGCGGTGGACCACCAACAATTGATATGTGGGACTTGAAGCCCGGTTCCAAGAACGGCGGAGAATTCAAGCCGATCAGCACCAAAGGCGATTTGCAGATTAGTGAGCATCTGCCTAAAGTTGCCCAGCAAATGGATAATTTATCTGTTATCCGTTCGATGAGCACCCGAGAAGCCGATCATACGCGTGGTCGCTACTACATGCATACCACGTATGTCCCTAACCCGACTGTGATTCATCCTTCATTTGGATCTGTTGTTAGTCACGAACTTGGTTCCAAGCGGAAGTATCTTGAAATTCCATCATTCGTTTCCGTTGGTGGCGGTGCAGGAAGTTCTGGATTTTTGGGAATGACTCATGCACCATTTGTTGTTGATAGCAACGGTAACATTCGAAATGTTGATCGTGGACCATCAAGCAAAAATAGATTGCAGCAACGATTGGCGATGTGGAATGTCGTTGAGGATGGTTTCATTCGTTCGGATCGTGGCGATTTGCCTCAGGCACACAAAGATGTCTACGCCAAAGCTGTGAACTTGATGACTTCTACGCAAATGGAAGCTTTTCAGATTGCAAAAGAAGATCCTAAAACGCAGGAAGCTTATGGCGACAATAACTTTGGACGCGGCTTATTGATGGCTCGTCGTCTGGTTGAAACCGGTGTGCCATTTATCGAAGTGAACCTGGGCGGCTGGGACTTGCATCAGGATGTGTTTAACACCCTTAGTGGGCAGAGACTGCCGATGCTTGATCAGGGAATTGCTGCTTTGACAGAGGATCTCAAACAAC
>JAESQE010000068.1 GCA_016765335.1 Planctomycetaceae bacterium | reverse complement strand
TATTTCGGAACTAAGTAGGATTCAGTCAGCATGACGCTGGAGCCATCAATGAAATTCTTCCTTGCCTGTGTTACGACATCTCTCGCGATTTGCGTGTCGGTTGTATCTCTTCATGCTTTTGATGAAGGGCCAGCCGGTCAAACTCGCTTGTCTGATCAAGGTGCCAATTTGGAACCTGTTCCTCACGTGATAGGATCAGACGAACCTGCCGGTCAGGCGGTACTTGGAGGCGGCTACACTTTGCCGAATCGTCCAGAGTACTACGGCCCAGCAATAAGTGCTGCCCCTGGTGCAACCGGGTATCGCATGACAGAAGATATCTTTACGGTTCAGTACCGTATCGAGCACCGAGCAGGTGGACTGCAAGGTTACGACGATGGTTACACAACCTTCGGAGCCTTCATTCCCATGATGACCTCGACCAATAGTTTGTTCTTCACAGACATTCGTGGTATTGCCACCAATAATGCAGATGGCGGATTGAACCTTGGGTTTGGTCGTCGATGGTACAATCCAAATACTGATAGCGTCTGGTCAACTTCAGCCTGGTACGATTACGATGGCGGCAACGTCAGAAATTACCAACAACTTGGTTTAAGCGCTTCAATGACTTCGCGTTACTTCCGAACCCGAATCAACGGTTACGGTGTCGTGGGAGGTCAGAGTAATTACATTGGTACGCAGATTGATAGCACGAATCCGTTTTTTGTCACCAATGAAATCCACCTCAATCGAATTCGAACACGTGAAGCAGCTTACAACGGAGTCGACGCAACAGTCGGCGGTCCCGTTCCTATGCTTGGACGATTCGGCATGAACTGGGATACCGGTATTTATTACAACTGGTCCAACGATGGCGAAACTGGCGAAGACGGTCTGGGCTGGATGTTTAGCACTGATACTCAAATCACAGAAGATGTGAATATTACTGTCCGTTACACGAACGATAACATCTTTGGTGNACTCGCACAGNTGNGTCTGGCTTGGAACTTGCCTGATGGACGTAGCAGCAGATTTCTGCGTCAGCCATCGGTTCGCGATTACATGTTGCGTGAAGACGCAAGAAAATATCGCAGCAGCGTCAGACGATTCGGCGTGAACGATTCGATTCCGCTACTTAACAGCTTTGATAGTTCGCCAATTTTAGTGGCACACATTGTTCCAAATCCTGTCGCAGGTGTGGTGGCTGCAGGGGATGGTACAATTGAAAATCCATTCAACAGTACCGCTGCCTGGAGCGCACTGACCGGGGCTGATAAAGCACTTAATGATATTGTACTTGTCAGGCCAGGTGTCATCCCGGCTGGTCAGAATTATATGAATAATCTTACCTCTGGAATGACCATTGTTGAAAACCAAAGACTACTCTCTTCAACCGGTCGATTGGTTCGCACAACAGACAGCCTGGGAGCAGAACTTTACTCCTACGCAGGGCATACTGTGGTAGCTGACGTGGCTGGGCTGGGAACAGGCTTGAACTTTACGATCCCTGAAACAGGCTTCCTGCCTGATGGAACATCGCTGAGGGGAACAATCTTTGATCCTACTAATGATCCGCGTTCAATCCTGGCCAATCACACTTCAGTGGTTTCAACACGACCTCACTCTGTTGTGACGATTGATAACAGTTTTTCTGTCGCGAGCAATTCAATCACAGAAGTCTCCGGCTTTGTTATCGAAGCTTCTAACCCAAACATGCCCACGATGGCTAATAACGGCATCGTCACAGGCAACATCCTAGATCCTGCACTGGGAACCGGTGTGAATGGCTTCGATATCAACAGTAACCTGATACGTGGCGCAGTTCACGGAATTCACATTACCAGTTTAGGTGATGGTTTTGGAACCGTCCTGCTGAACCGCATTGAAGGAGATGGCTTTAACTCGAACTCTGGTATCTACATCAATCATTCTGGTGGAGCCTNGGGCCTGCGATTTGAAAACAACGTTGCCTTCAACATCTACGGAGAAGACATTGACAACGATGGCGTACTTGACATTGTTCCTGGTGGGACAGAAGACATCAACGGCAACGGAAAACTAGACATCGGCGAAGATCTCGATGGCGATGGTGTGATCGATGTCAATGAAGATAACGACAAAGATGGCTTGCTTTCTGATGACGACATGGGAATTGCTTTCCAGATTATCTCTGATAGTGCTGGAGCCGCAATATTTGCTAACGACACAGCCAATAACTTACATATTACTCGCAATGTCACCTACATGAAAGAAACGGAATACTTCCGCACACAATTTCTTGATGTTGATGGCAATGTGGTCAACAACTTCATTCCCAAAGACATCAATGGTGACATCGAACTGATTGCACCGACGACTGTGGTCATGAATTCTGACACCTTCGATATCGTCGGCAACAAAAACGGTCTGGCGATAGAAGCTCGCGATGGCGGCCTGTTTAACGCACGCATCTTTGATAACGATACTTCGAATAACAATCCTTATGTTTTGGGTACCAATCCAAATCCTAACTTGATGCCTCCTTCGAAGAATCCATTCCTCACCGTGGTACCAGCAACCCTGGGGAACGAATTTGGTACACGCATCCGAGCAATCGGTGCAGGCAGCGTCATGACACTTTCCTCACCAGACACCCATCGTTCTAACAACAACTTTGGACATGGATTAATTCTGGAAGCATTGGATTCATCAACATTAACAATGACCAGCCCAATGACTGGAGCCTTCACAACAGATGCCATCTCAGGCAATGTGACGGGAACGACACCGAGTGAGTACAACGACAACGGCTTGAACGGCTTGCTTATTAGCGGCGACAACAACAGTTCGCTGGCAATCCAAGTCGGTAACCCAAATACGGCATTCAATCATACGCTGACCGACCCTGCCGACCAGTCCACACGAAACTACTTCTCGCTGAATCAGTTCTTGAGAAATGGTCAAGATGGTGATGCAACAACTTCTGGAAACGGTATCGAAATTAAACTTCGCAGCGGAGCCGCCTTTGCTGCTGGTTCTAACAGCGGAATTTTCCATGCAACTGTTGCAGACAATGTAGACTATGGAGTAGTGGTTGATATCGAAAACACAACCCTCAACGATTTCACAATTTTTGACAGTATTATCAGCGGAAACCAACAGGATGGTATCCTCTTCAGTGCAGACACTGCCCCCATTGATAACCTGATTATCACTGACAACCTCATTAGCAATAATGGTGGCAACGGAGTCAACTTCCAACTCTTGAATTCTACCATGACGGATTTGTTCATCGAGGGCAACCTGATGGATGGCAATGGGATCTTGATGACCCAGGTTCCTGTCAGTCAGTTTGATATTGATGTCGTCTTCTTAGGTGGGCTTACAGCTTCGCAGCAGGCGATCTTCCAATTGGCCGCAGATCGATGGGCAGAAATCATCGTTGGAGACTTACCTGATGTCGGTGCTATCGATGACATTCAAATTACAGCAGAAGGAATTGCTATTGATGGAGTCGGTCAGATCCTGGGGGGAGCAGCTCCTACCGATCTGCGAGCCGGATCCAATCTCCCCTACATGGGCTTCATGGTGTTCGACACAGCTGATTTAGCAGCATTAGAATCTTCTGGTGATTTCGAAGACGTCATTCTCCACGAAATGGGACATGTGCTCGGGATCGGAACCATCTGGGACCAATTAGGGCTTCTCAACATGCCTAGTGGTGGCGATGGAACGACAAATACAACATTCACGGGAGCATTGGCGACATCTGAATACAATACGATCTTCGGTACAGCTGATGCAGGGGTGCCTGTAGAGAACGACTTTGGACCAGGTACTGCGGACGCACACTGGCGTGAATCAATTCTTGATACCGAGTTAATGACCGGATTCATAAATGGTGTCACCAGACCACTTAGCAGTATCACGGCAGCTTCAATGCAAGACTTAGGATATGTCATCAACCTCAGCCAGGCTGATCCTTATACCGATCCGACCCCTATCCAGGTTCCTGTGAATTCACAGCCAATGGGTACATTTGATAATAGCGTCGGCACTTTCCGGTTTGCTAACGCCAATCCAGTGATATCTAATCTGGTCGTCGTTGATCCTAACACGAACAGCAACGGGATTAACATCTCTGTCCTGGGTGGTAACCTGGGTAATATTGTCATCGAAAACAATATCATTACCAACAGTACAGGAGACGGTATTCGGCTGGTCGATCCTCAGTTTGCAAGCAATGCTGAAGGCACGAACCAGATTCACTACAAATTGAATACCATCAACAACAATATGGGTTACGGTATTAATATGTCTTTGAACAATGCCAACCATCTGGATGCAATCATCTGTGCAAACGACATCTCCAGCAACAGCCTGGGTGGTGTAAATGTTGAAATCACTGATAACTCTGTGTATCACAACGGATTGATTCCACCAGCATCGCTGTTAACACNAGCAGCTGATGAAGAATCCTGGTTCTTTGGCAACACCATTAACAACAACGGTGGCATTGGTTACCACATCACTGCTGGTGCAGACACCCAGTTCACTTTAGTGGGCGGCTTACCAACTCCTAATACGCTAAGTGGAAACCTGGATGCAGGTATTGGTATTGAAATGTCTGGAAACGCAGTGGGAGATATCCGACTGGATAACATGACGATTTCTGGAACTCAAGATGGCTCTCATGCAAACTTCAACGGAGAAGGGATTGGCATTGAACTGAGAGACAACGCGATTCTTGACAATATGCGAATTGGCGATCCGATTGTTATTAATCCTGCCAACCCAGGCGTTGCACGANCCACAAACATTACCGGCAACCTGAATAACGGTANTACCATTCTGGCTACCGGAGGGACTTCTTTACAGGAAACTCTGATCGTAAACACAACTGTTTCTGGAAACGGAACCAATGGAACAGGAGATGGCCTACGAGTTGTGCGAGAACAGTCTGCAATTGTAGGAGACAATGCGGATGTGCTCCCTGCGGTCAATGTCATTGCAGGTGCAAACACAGTAATTTCCCCGGTTGCACCACTTGCCTTGGCTTCTACTACTACCATTCCAAACACAGTGCCTGATGCTCCTGCTGAAGCCTTTGTGATTCGTGATAGTATCTTCGATAACAATGGTGGTGACGGAATCGACTTGACTGCGAACTTGGCAAACATCAACGACGAATACTTGATCATCCAGAGTAGTATGTCTAACAACGGAAACAACGGCGTCAAGCTGTTTGCTCAAGGGGATGCTGAAATGCTGGTTGATATTCGCTACAGCATCATCAATGAAAACACAAATGACGGTATCAACTTAACTACCAACCAAAATAACGTGACCGATGATGTTTCCATCACCGGGTCATGGCTTGGGCTTCAAATCGACAACAATGGCGCAGATGGTATCTTCCTTGGCGGTATCTTTGGCGAAGTAAACAATATCACACGACCATTGCAAATTGGTTCGAACTTCACCGAAGATGTCAACAACAACGGGTTGCTGGATGCTGGGGAAGACCTGGATGGTGATGGACGTCTCGATTCTGATGCTGTCTTCATCACCAATAACGGTGGCAACGGAATTAACATTCCTGGAGCAGGAACGTATGCAATCTATAACACGCTTATCGATGGCAACACACTTTCTGGTCTGAACGCAACCTTTGCCTCAACCGGAACTATTGATCGGTCACTCATTAGTAACAACTTGTTGCACGGGATCAACCTGGATTCTACAGGCCTTGCAGACCTGACACTGACCATGACCAATTCGATGATCGAAGACAACGGTCGAGACGGAATGCAATTGACTTCAAATGGCGGCAGTATCCGAACCAACTTCACTGGATCTGGAAATGAAGAGATCGAAGTGACTCTGGATACCAACGTGATTCGAAATAACGCAGGTCGTGGTATCGACACCACAGTGATGGGAGATGGCTCTGCCAGAATCGACATCAACAACATCATTGTTACAGGAAACGGAGAACAAGGGATTTATAACCTGATCACCGCGTCAACAACACAAAGTAACGAAGTCTCTGCGGGTGCGAATTTGGCACAAGATGGCAGCATCTTCGCTAATGCCTTCTTAGACTTTACAATCTCAGCTGACGCTGGATTTGACGGGACAGGTCAGAACCTGATTGCCAACAATGGCTTGAGTGATTCTTACGATGGCGGTGGTTTGGTCTTCCGCGTCGGAACAACCGGTGCCATCAGCGGATTCACAAGGCCTTACGAAGACGACAATTCCGTTAACCCACGAACATTGGGCGGGTTGGTGGCATCCATCGAGGATACCGAGATCATTAATAATAACGGAGTTGACTTCTGGATTCATTCGTTTACTTCTACTGTCAATCCAGCAACAACCTCCGGAGCCTGGTCTGACCAGAACTCTAACCCACGAGATACGCCGAGCGATCTCTATGCACCAGGGGGATTTCAGCAAGATCCACTGGCACGTATTCGAATCGAAGCACTCAGTGGCCTGACCGGGGGATCTGTTGATGTCTTTGGAATTTCCGATCCATTCAGCACCGGCGACAACCAGGACTTCGCGTTCTACAACAACAGCGAACCTGTCTTCAAGTCTCGTACCCGAGGTCAAGACACAAATGTTGACGGTGGTGCAGATGATGATGGGCCGTTTAACAGCGGAACTCGACCAAGAAACTCTACCAGGTTGGCTAGCCGAACTGGCTTCACAACCTACTTTACCGACGGGGCTGGTAACACAACGCGTATTGCTGGAGTTCAACTACCACCGTTGCTGAATATCAACGGTACGGGAGGCAGTTCAGACAACTTCCTGTTCCCCGGAATAGGCCTGAGTACGATGCAAATCGATTCAGCAGCTGACATGAACTTGTTCGGCTTCACAAACGTTATCTCTAACTTCACCTCTCAAATCGGCTTCTCTCAAGGCAGTGGCTTACTGTTCTCACGTGATGTCAACTACTTGTGGGATACCTTCTAAGAACTGGGTATTGCCAACTTAATACGAAACAGGCCCGAGGATCGTAAGATTCTCGGGCCTGTTTTTCATGCTACTGTGGTATGGGAAACAACACACATACACACACACTTCAATCTACCACAGTAACACCAAACTCAATAAAAGCTGAGATGCGTGATCGATCGTGGCCTTGTGTTGACAAGGGGTTGGAACAGGATCAACGCGAGAAAAGAATACGCGAATGCGTAACATTTTTCGATGGATTACCGACCGTGATTATTGTTGTTGCTTTCTGGTTGAGGTACGCTGTCGCAGTTCAGATCCCATTGACCATCGCAGTAGTCGAACTCGTCATTGAAGTAGCTTCCGGCTTTGTAACCTTTGTGACCCCGGGCACCTCGGTAGGCGTAACTTTGATTCGTCGAGCCGAATGCTGAACCAACATCTTCGAGTTCTTCGTTGATCCCCCAGGCGACTTCCGAAAGCCCCACGACTAAACCAAGTACCGAAATTGTCGCAATCAATACAAGCTCAGCCGAAACAATAAACCCAGCCTCATCTTGCCATAACGCATGTAATACAATCATCATATTTCTCCTTCTGTTTTGAAGTGTTAAAAAGTTTCTCACACCGGCGAACCGGATTTTTGAATCATTTCTGTTTGCAAAAAGTTGGAGTTCACGCTTTAGCGTGCTTTGCTCCCAGCTTTAGCGAAGTAGTATTGCATCTACCGTTAAATGGCAGACAGTTTAATGATTTTGGAGTATGACTTCCTGGCGACTCACCCAACGTAGCCAGTATCAAACAGGAGAGATTTGAATAAACCACAGAGGTCACAGAGAAAAAACCAAGGCCGTCTATCTTTTGGTTAGATTGATTGATTTTCTGCTACTTTTTTTAACTCGGTGTTCTCTGCGTCTCTGTGGTAAAATAAAATCTATCCGTTTTAATTTGTTCCCAATCGGGACATC
>JAESQE010000067.1 GCA_016765335.1 Planctomycetaceae bacterium | reverse complement strand
GAGAAGCTCTCGCTCGTGGTCTTGTACTGACAAGGACTTAGGGGATGTTCAACGCGCAGACAAATATGCGAATGCGTATGAGATCCATTTAAGGGACTGGTTGACCATCATTAATTTGAAGCAGTTCATGGAGCACCTTTTCGTCAATTTTTTCCGAGATAAATTTGACCGATCCGTCGCAAAGCACGACAGAAAACCCACCGTGGTGGAATCCACCGAATTTTGGAATTTTCTCACCATCGTATTTAATGTCTTCCGGTTTAGTCCACGGGATGTCTCGCTTGGCTTCGACGAGTGCGATGACATTTGAGACGCCATCTGTAATATCCCTAAATCTCGATCCCTCTGTATTACCAAAGAGCGTGTTCTTGCCCACGACTGCAAAATACGAGGAGTTTGTTGGCTTGTCGTCGTTCGGATTATGGTAAACGGGAACGACGACTTTTGCGAGTTTCATATTATGTTCGCTGTCCCAAGGCTCGTTCAGTCGATATTGCTTATACAGTGCTGCTTGATCAAGAAACGGAAGTAATGCAACACGCCAGCTATACGGTGTCTTGCCATCTGGTCCCATCACAACTGCCGGCGGAAAGTGTCCGTTTTTTGTACGAAAATCAAGGAGTGCAACGTTGATGTTTCTTAAGTTATTCATTGGACTGCTGACGACGGGCTGTGTCCCTAATAGAGGAAGAAAGCATTGGGGCAACGATCAGGTTAATTACATTGTCTGGTAAAGTGGCAGTTAACCAGACATTTTCTCCATTCTGGCTCACTTCGAGTGATTTCAGAAGTTCATCCAGAAGGTACATTGCAAGATTCTCAATTACTAGATGACCTTGCGAGTTAACGCCGTTGCCTGAATCCTGTGCGGTATCAGTCCATTGAGTGATCAAATCATCGAGTCCCTTTTTTACCTTCTTGCCATTCTTCTTCTGCCGGAACGTGGTTTGTATGGAGACTTTTTTATTGAGGGTCGCGCTGAGTAATATCATGTCAGTATTTTCAAAGAACGGCAGAATTGGTTCCCACACCTGCACGCCAGCGTCAGAATCGCCTGCTCCAAGAATTTTTTTCCAATCCAAATTCCGAATTGCTCGCACATCACAAATAGCTCCCAGAGGTTTATTCTTGATGGATTTGAACTGTTTCTCCCATTTGTTCGGGCCACCATTTTGTATCAAGTCGATTGTATGCTTCATCGATTGCTCACCGAGGGTCACAATTATTGTGTAATCATCAGGAAAGATTACATAAGATTCCAATGGATCACCTTGTGGTAAACTTTTGATATAAGCCATTTTGTTGTGAGTGTGTGACGAAATTTCAACACCGGAATTTTCATCTGCTATTTTCTTAAGTTTATTGCGATCAGACTTTTTATTTGCTTGAACAACAAAAGCAGCAGAAAGCCCAGTTGTGACATCCAAAAACTCTGAACTCGACGAAAGGTAATAAATCTTTGCAACTTCAATGTCCGCTAAAGTCATCCCCAATTGATTCAGAATTTCTTTATAGGAATTATCTTGATCAAGTAGCTTGCGAATCGGCTTCACCAAGTGTTGTGCGAGAATATCAGCAGGCCGTATAGCAACAACAGCAATCGCGTTATCGGGTACAAAATCGATGCGAAATTTTTCTCGTGTGCTTTCGTTTTTTTCGAGTTTCATAGAAACAGGTGCAGCAAACGGTTTGGTGTCCTCTGCAATGGTGTTGCTTTCGCTGCGAAAGCCGATGGCGGTTAGGCCTGCTAGCATTACAGCTGCGAGGGTTACCGCACGGGTGGTGCGAGTGATTGATTTTGTGAACGGCGTTTTGTTTTTCAGCACTTCGATTCTCCTCAAGAAAGTAGAGTGGGTGGGTAGAAAGGCGCGGGCGGGCCAGTGAGTCGGTCGATGAGATTGTGCCATGGCCAGTTCTGCTAAAATGATCAAATAAGGTTCTGCACCGCCGGAGAGTTTCGCAGCGGCTGCATCGGCNGCNAGTTCCTGTTCCAATCGCAACCGGGCAGCAAGCCAGTGCATTAATGGATGATAAAAATGCACCGAACGGCTGATTTCTGCACAGAAGTTCGACAGAAAATCTCCCTGGTTTATGTGTGCCAGCTCGTGCGTTAACACGGCTCGTAATTGATCCGTAGACCATGTTTTCCAGGTAGCAGGCAGTAGAATCACCGGACGCCAACAACCAACAACAGCTGCTGTAGATAGCCGTTGAGATTCTCGTAACCGAATCGTAACGCGACACGGCTGAACTACTAATAAATCATCTAGCAATTCCTGAGCTGCGGTTTGTTTGAGCGAACTTGATAATCGCGTTTCTCGCCAAAGTAAAAAGAAACCGAGACACAACCGCAGCATCCCCAGTGAGACGCCAACCACAAATAACCAGCCAAGAATCGCAGGCCATGTCAGCGGTTGATTAACTTGCGTATTTGTAACAGGTTGCGGTTTCTCAAGCCCTTTTTGAAAGCCTTGCCAGGCAGCTGCCCAGACCGACTCTAATTCCNNTGACGNAGCAACAACTTGAGGCAANTNAGNNGTTGGTGAATTGTTCTTTTCGATNGTNTCTGCAATCNCCGGNCTTGCCGTCACGGTTTCTGCTTGAGTCACGATGACGACTTCACGGCTCCAGCGAGGCCAGGGACTGAATGCGAATCCGGCAAGCACGAGCATAACCAGCATCGAAGAAGAAACCACGAGAGAGCGTAATATCGGCCCTCGGGAAAGCGTCAATCGATAGAGTATTGCAGTCGCAATCGCAACGATGGTTACCTGTAATGACAACCAAATAATACCGACACCAAATTCATGCATCAGGATTTTTCCTTCAAAATATCTTCCAGGACTTTGAGTTCTTTTTTCGTCAGCTTGCGTTCGTCCATCAACCGCATAAGCAGCTTTTCTCGCGAGCCGCCGAACACTTTTTGAACCATCTCTCCCAGTAAACTGCCCGAGACATCTTCAAAAGATCGCACCGCTTCATACAAAAAAGGGCGTTCGTAATTGGTTTGGACAAGAAATGCCTTCTCCATTAAAATCTTGACCAACGTGGCAACGGTAGTGTATGCCAGGTCTCTGCCCGTTTCTTGCAGCGCAGTACGAACATCAGAAACCGTCAACGGTTCCGCGGAGCCAGAAGCTTCGCGATCCCAGAAAATGTGCATCACTTCCAGCTCACGCTCGGTGAGCTGCTTCGCTTTGGGTCGAGCCATTGCGTTTCCTTTGATTTGATTCTTGACCTGCAAATTCCATATTTGGTTCTCTAGATTTGGTTTTATAGTAGTTGTGTATGTAAAGTCTGTCAAGTAGAGTTTTCTGGTTTGGTAATTAATAACGATTAGGGAAAGACCAACGGATTGCGACAACTTGTTCTGTGTTTGAGAAGTTGTTCTGGTATTGCCCCGTACATGTTGTGTAACATTATGGTACATTAGCAGAGAACAATACAGAGGGTCAAACGCTGCGATAATGACTAAACAATTCTGATGACACCTGCCGAGGTAAATCTGTGAGCGAATTCTCAAACGATACTCAGAACACATGGAAACGTCTTTTCTCCAGACATATGTGGTGGAAAAGTGAAGCCTGGCATGTGCCTGTTCTTTCGGTAATTTCAGGGTTACTGTTAGCCGTTTTGCTGTTGATTACGATGCTGGTTGTCGATCTTTTCGACTTTCGTGGGGCGGTCACTCTTACTCCTGTTCAATCTCGTGAGGCAGCGAAACTGTTCGGTTCATCGCTGGAACTTGTACTGCCTCATGAAGATGTGCAAGCATCCGAAACGGTTCTGCTACAAGATCGAGGGATCTTGGGATCTCTTTGGCATTTTCGAAATCGCCCGTGGACACGTCCTGTGATTGCGTTGTATCAACAGTTCCCGGAATTGCGGCGAAACAGTTCTGCGTTGATGGTGCTCCTGCTTGCTGGCGTATTCATTGGACTACTACGTGGGATTGTTATGGCTCGATCTCGACTTGTAGCTGCCCGGGTTGGCATGCTGCCCGCTAACCAATTGCGGCGATCATTGCATCGCCAGGCAATGCGTTTAGGCCCCAGCGATTTGAAGGATATTCAGGTCGAGCAGGCTTACGAATTATTTACGGGCGATACCGCAGTGGTAAGCAACGGGGTAAGTGCGTATGTGTATCGACTTGGTCTGCACCCGATCACGCTGATTATTCTGATGAGCGTTGCGATGCTGGTCAGTCCCAGATTATTCATGCAAATGTTTGTGCCTTTATTGGGCTGTTGGATTTTAGTCGAAAGAGAACGTGCTCGTTATAATCACAAGCGATTGCTGGCAGAATCTGAAGCCGACCACCGCTTGAACCTGCTGGCTGAAAGCCTGCGAAAAACAAGGTTAATTCGTGGCTATTCGATGGAAGCCTTTGAAAGTTCGCAGTTTGCTCAGCGGTTAGACAAGTTTTCCAGTTCGATGTTTTCTGTACGCAGGCGTGACGTCTTTTCCCGTTGGTTGTGCTGGGGTTTGGTGTTGATTTGCGTGTTAGTTCTTGTGTTGCTGGTCGGCATCAAAGTTCTTCTGCCAGAAGATCATCCGCAAAGTTTAAGGTTGTCGCAAATTACGCTACTCGGGTTATGTTTCGGGCTTGCATATCTGCCTTTGGCACGGCTGCAAAGCCTGAGGGGAATTTATAAAGAGACTGCGTTGTCTGCCGATCGGGTTTATCGATACATGGCTCAAATCCCGGAAGTCGGACAAGCTGTAGGTGCCAAGTTTTTGGAGCCTCTCACAAAATGGCTCACCTTCGAGAACGTTTCGTATTCACTGCCTGGATCGCACGGAAAAGTACTGCTGGATCAAATCGAGATGAAACTCCCAGCCGGGGGGATCACAGTGATTGCAACTTCCGATCCGCTCGAAGCCCGGGCGTTGTTGTACCTTTTGCCTCGATTTATCGAACCTCAATCCGGACGTGTGCTCATTGATGGCGAAGACATTGCCTGGGTCACTTTCGAATCGTTACGGGCTGAAGCCCAGTACGTGGGCGGGCACAATGCCTTCTTCACCGGAACAATTCTCGAAAACATTACCTGTGGCGACACCGCTTATTCACGATCTGACGCGATGGCTGCTGCCAAAACTGTGCACGCTCATCAGTTCATTCAGCACTTACCGCAAGGCTACGACACAATTCTGGGAGAACATGGCGAACAGCTCGATGCAGGTCAGTCTTACCGACTCGGCCTGGCTCGTGCGATGTTACGCAATCCGAACCTGCTCCTCTTGGAAGAACCAACCGAACTGCTGACCGAAGATGCCAAGTCAATGATTGACGACGCCTACGATAACGTCAGCAAGGGGCGTTCTGTGATTGTCATTCCCAGTAGAATGCAAACAATCCGACGTTCGGACCGCATCGTACTACTGCATCACGGGAAAGTCGCTACGGTAAATACCCACGACGAATTACTCGCAGGCAACGAATTGTATCGCCACTGGGAATACGTAAAATTCAACGTCTTCCGAGAGAAATAAATAGATGGCACCGGGTAGCACAGACAATCCCGTTCAGGGTTGTCTGTGTTGCGTAGCAACCCGAGGAATTGATATTGAGACCAGACCGTAGGCCGGAACAAGCAAAGCGAAGTTCCGGCAAATGCGACTAACCCACGAGCGAAGTTGGGTGCCACGGCTCTGTGAGCCGTGCGAATCGCTCTTTGAACAAGTGACTTCTTAATGTCCTCAACAAATAAAAACGATTTTCCAGAATCACAACGGAAGCCTGCGTCAACCTTATGCTTCTTAGCCGCGATGCTTATCCGGCACATTCACGGCTCACAGAGCCGTGGCACCCCCTTTTTTTAGTGGGACTGGTATTGATAATTAGGACTCTGCCTGATCACCTCTGAGAAGATATCGTTACCAGCGTTGAGTGGCACCCCGTTTGAATTGGAAATGAATAACATTTCGGCGAGCAGCAAGAAGCGACATTCTCAGCTTCCAGCGAACGAGTCGTCTGTCCAGTGGTCAATGTTACGTAAATTTTCATATGAAGCAGAATCTGTAGATAAATTTTTAGCACTCAAGCAGTCGTCTATTTAGTAAGATTGATGTGTGGCAGGGCGAAGTCGCTTCTATTCTGAAGTCTTTGTGGTTGCCGAGGTTTTCTCATCTTCAGTGGACTGTCATCGAGAGTTCAGATTGTGGATTCAATGTCCCCGTTGGAATTCGAAGAGTTGCTTCGTGTGCGAGCCGATGAATTGGCTCAACGGGGAATTTGCGCACTCGAACCGATGTACGATTTGGTTGCTTCCCGGTTGCTGCGTTATGCAGCGACGTTAACGCGAACACGTGAAGAAGCTGAAGACGTGTTGCAATCGAGCCTGCTGCGTTTGGCTCGTGGCCCCCAAAAACTTTCTACTGCCAATCGGCCTTGGTCATATCTGCTGAAGCTGACTCGTAACGAAGCTTACGATTTGCTTTATCGGAAAAAGCCCTTGGAGCTGCTTCCGGCGACTTCGGTCATTTTGGATTCGTCCGAGCCGGCGTTTGATTCCTGGGAGAAAAGTGAGTTAGTGCAACAGGCAATGCAGGAACTTCCCGCTGCTCAGGCGGAAGTCGTGATATTAAAAATCTGGGAAGGGATGACCTTCCGGGAAATATCGGAATTAACAGAAGAGTCATTGAGTACGGTCACCAGTCGTTATCGGTATGCAATGGAAAAACTTTCGTCGCTGTTGAGTATGTATGCTCAAGAACCAAAAGTTTCTTCGGTGGTTAAAAATCGTGATTGAAAATCATGTTTATGTCCCGGTTGATAAATCGGAAAAAGTGAAATAAAGAAAAATGGATCAAGAAATTTCTCAAAGTGAACTCGAAAACCTGATTGCAGCATCGGCTCCGCAGCCGGTTGCAACCGAAGGGTTGAAGCTGCAAATTTTGCGTGAAGCTCGGCGGCAAAAAAACCGTCTTCAATCGCGTTATCAGCTTGTCGGTGTTGTTGCCAGTTGCCTGCTGTTGTTTGTGCTTACAGAGGCCAGTTTGCATTCTGTTGGCAATGCTTCGCAGCAACTCGCATCCGG
>JAESQE010000066.1 GCA_016765335.1 Planctomycetaceae bacterium | reverse complement strand
TTGTTGCTACGCAACCCAACGGCTACGAGCCGTCGGGTCACCTCGTGTTTTTAGGATCGGATTTCCGTGACCGGGCAACTCTCCATCACCCTGGTCATCGCTCATCACGATGATTACATTTGGTCGAGCAGCTAATCCCCGCGAACTGGAGAGCAGTAAATGGCATGCAAACAAAGCGGTCGGCAAGAATTTATAGATTATCTGGGGCCTTTTGCGTATTTTAAAGCCGGGCTGGAACCTGTGACATTAGTTTTTCGATTACATCTACCAATTTCTGAGGATCGCCTTTAATCTTTACATAACGATGTGATCTCTTTCGATCTGTATTCCATACCGAATGACCATCTGAATTGATGACGACTCTCCCGTTACTAATTACAGTCCAATATTCCGGTTGAGTTCCCAGTACTGCAAGCAAGACGGCTGCCTGATCATGACTCGGCTTGCCCTGATCGATTGCTTTGCCTCCGTGGAACGGGCGGAGTTCATATGCTCTACGGACAGGATTATTCGAGGCCGTCTTTTTCAATTCGGCTCCGGAAATGATCGCTCTGCCGACTTCGTATCCCTGCCAGATAATTTGCCCTGGCCAATGATTCGCCACCGTGACAGCAGCAGTCGGATCGAGCCAAAGGTTTGTTTCCGGAGACGTTGTTCGAGGAAAACCGCCACCCATGATAACCGTCAGGCGAACTTTTTTCTTGATCAGCTCTTCACCCGTCAAAGAGCTGTGTTGGTCGGGTTCGGATCTGAGAAGATCTTCCATATTGCTCAATGCTCCTACACTACAGTAGACCACCGAGTGATCCGGCTGGCTGGCCAGTACCTTTCTGCAGACGTCAATAGCATCGGGACATTCGTTGTCACTTGGCGTATTGTGTCGGAATTCATCACGAAGTGCAGCCGTGAAACTACTGGGACCAATGGGACGGAATCTGACACCATCTTTGTCTGTTCCAATCGGAATTTCTCCGCGACCGTAATAAGTGTTAATCCCATCAACAGCCGCAGCCGAGGCATTGGCGGGGCATTTGATGTTCGTGACGACAGCCAGGATGTTTGCTTTCCCCTGATCTGCTAACGCATGCAAAACCGCCAGTGCTCCGGCATCATCACAATCACTGGATATATCGGTATCAAGCAAGATAGGCACCGGTTTTTCAGCAACAACGATTTGAGGCAGAAACAACAGGGTGAAACAGCAATGAAGCCAATAGAATCGTATGTGAACTTTTCTTTCTGGAACGTTTTTTTTATTTGCATCAACAGGGGCGTGATTTGTGTTCATTATTGACAAGATTTTCCAGGTGGCTGGGGACGTTTTGTTTTTTAGGGGATCAACTGGTACACGAAGATGGGTGCAAGCACACCATCCTACATTTTCTAATCCCGCTTTGATTGTTTGTTGAGAACTGAGAGCTGAGGAACTGCATCTTGTTGCTACGCAACCCAACCGCAAAAAGTGGTCGGGCCACCCGGGAGGAGTATCCAGGGTGATAGATTCTAATCAGATCGCTTGAAAGGCAATGCGAGCCGGTTATGCAGAGAAGATTATGCGATCCTTTTGAAATTGACTCCCTGGAATTAATCGTTCAATGCCTGGGTGATTGCATCGGTCAGTTCTTCAGGTGAATCGTAATTCCAAGCAATTTTCCCTTGCTTATCAATCACCCACATAGAGGGGATACGCTCGGCTTTAAAACCCCACAAGGTTTCGGTTGCCCCGTAACCGTTAGACCAAGTAATATGAACGTCTTCCAGAAAGGCTTTAATTTCAGGTAGTGATGATTTGGGTTCATTTGTCAGGCCAATAAAGACAACATCATCCCGATCTGCAAACTTTTGGTAGGCTTCAACCAGATGCGGGGCTTCTATCTTGCAAGGCCGGCACCAACTGGCCCAGGCATCAACAATGACAACTTTCCCCAACAAGTCTGCGGGAGGCTCGCCATTGACCCAGCCTGCTGCCTTAATTTGAGGGGCGATACTTCCAACCGCAATCCCTCTTCCCGAAGATGCAACTTCTGAATTCCCCTCTATGTTTTCTTTGGCATTACTGGCTAAATAGTAGAATGCGCCTGCAATCACGACGACCAACAATAAGGCAACCGTAAAATTGCCTGCTGAAGAAGTGCCGTTAACATTTTGTGAGTCGGGTGAAGCTGTCATCGTTTGTGATTACTTTCGTGTAAAGATCATCAAATGTTGTCTGGGGAGATCTTTGATCGTTTTTGTGTGTTTCAAAGAAAAGGCTGGTTGTGTCATTTCTTTGATGGATTGTTCTTCCGACATTTTATGCACCAGTTTGATCGGCACGCGAGGGTCTTCCATACGATACTCTACTAATGCAATCCTACCCCCGGGCTTAAGAGCTTTGGAAATATTCATGATCATTTCGTGTGGAAATTCGAATTCGTGATAAACATCGACCATCAGCACTACATCGACACTACTGGGTTCGAGCCGCGGACTTTTTTCTTCTCCCAACAGCAATTCAACATTCTCTATACCACTTCGAGATAGCCTGTTCTGTAAGCGAACTAACATTTCCTGTTGAATATCAACCGCAACAACTTTTCCTTTCGGGGCGACTAGCGGAGCCATCTGCAACGTGAGGACGCCTGAGCCGGCACCGATATCTGCAACAACCATGCCCGGTTTCAGTTTGAGTAGTTTGATGAGTAGCGACAGTTTTTCTTCCGCTTCTCGCTCTGGTCTTTCCAGCCACATTGCAGCTGGATGACCCATGACGTGGGCAATTTCTCGTCCCAGATAAAACTTGCCAATTCCGTTAGGATCATGTTCAGCTCGAAATTCGTAAAGTTTCGAAATGTCCATTTTTTTCTTGTCAGTGCTCTCTGCTTTATCTTCTGCTTGTCCAACCTGATGACAGGAAAGAAATGCCAAGGTTAGCAATATGGCGAGATAACCTTTAAGGCCACTAGTTCTTAAAAATGTTTGCATGTTGATATCCTGTGAGTTAGGTAACGGTCTGTTTATTTTGTTTTTGTGGGCTATCCAGATAAAACAGAAGCACAGTCAAATCGGCTGGTGTGATTCCGCTAACACGTTCGGCTTGTCCCAAAGTTGCTGGCTGAATTTTAGTCAGTTTTTCCCGAGCTTCGTTGCGTAACTGAGGAATGGCATGATAATCAAACCCGGCAGGGACTTTGACAGAACTGATTTTTGCATGACGGGCAACTTCCTTTTCCTGTCGCTGGATGTAACCAGAGTATTGCACATCAATTTCAATCTGTCTGATCGCGGCATCGTTCAACTGAAGTGTTCCAGCTTCCGGATACATTTCCAGGATGTTTTCCCAGTTGATCTCAGGGCGTTTCAACCATTCTTCGAGAGTTTTTCCTCGATGACGCATTGTCTGAATGAACTTTTCTGCCCGCTGGATTTGCTCGATATGATCCTGAAATTTCTTCAGTCTTTCGGGAGATGCTAAACCCAACTCTTCGGCGATGGGGGTCAATCTGCGATCTGCGTTATCTTGTCGAAGAAGCAAGCGGTATTCAGCACGCGATGTAAACATGCGATAAGGTTCATCGACTCCTTTAGTCACCAGGTCGTCAATGAGTACGCCGAGATAAGCTTGGTCTCGATTAAGAATGAAGGGAGATTGTTTGGCAATCTTGCGGGCAGCATTGACGCCTGCAATCAGGCCTTGACCAGCAGCTTCTTCGTATCCGGTGGTGCCGTTGAGTTGCCCTGCAAAATAAAGGCCTTCGACTTTTTTCGTTTCCAAGGTAGGAAGCAACTGAGTTGGCGGAGCGAAGTCGTATTCAACTGCGTATCCGTATCGCATGATCTCAGCCTTTTCAAGCCCTTTGATCATGTGAATCATATCATCTTGCACGTCGCGGGGCAGCGATGTCGAAATCCCGTTGCAATAATATTCGNGAGTCAGCCGTCCTTCTGGTTCCAGAAAGATCTGATGGGAATCTTTCTGCGAGAAGCGAACAACTTTATCTTCAATCGAAGGACAGTATCTAGGCCCGGTCGAATTGATCTGCCCGGAATACATCGGAGCACGTTCCAAATTCTTGTTGATCAATTCGTGAACTTGTGGGTTCGTGTCGGTCAAAAAACAATCGAGTTGAGTTTGATTGATTTTGTCTGTCATGAACGAAAACGGTTGCGGATTTTCGTCACCCGGTTGCGGTTTGAGTTGACTGAAATCAATCGTTCTTCCGTTGAGCCGAGCAGGGGTTCCGGTTTTGAATCGTTCGAGTTCGAACCCCAGCTTTTTTAGCGAATCGGAAATCGCACTCGTTGTCCCTTCAGCTGCCCGGCCTCCTTTGGCTTTGGATTCCCCCGTGTGCATAATTGCTTGCAGGAAAGTTCCGGTTGTCAGGATGACAGCATCGGCTCGATAAACCGCACTGCCTCGGACGCGAACACCCTGTACTTGCCCGTTTTTCACCAGGATATCTTCTACCATTTCCTGAACCAGCGTTAAATTGTCCTGATCTTCAACGCGGTATTTCATTAAATGCTGATACGCTTTTTTGTCTGCCTGGGCACGCGGAGAGTGCATCGCAGGGCCTTTGGAACTGTTGAGCATGCGGAATTGAATTCCGGTCTCATCAGTCACTTTTCCCATNTCNCCGCCCAANGCATCGATNTCGCGTACNATTTGCCCTTTGGCAACGCCGCCGATGGCAGGGTTACAGCTCATTTGACCGACAGTGTCGCAGTTCATTGTCAGCAGGGCTGTTTTGGCACCTAATCGGGCAGAAGCCAAGGCCGCTTCGGTCCCTGCATGCCCAGCCCCAATAATCACGACATCAAACTGATAAACAGATTCAGACATTCTTCACAATTCTAAACTAACACATCAAATAAATAACATTGCGTCTTCAAGCCTGCGTGCGTCTTTATCTCTTCAATTTGAATGAAGCGAATAGACTCACGCAAAGACGCAAAGAAAAAAGTTAAATCTTGTTATTTCCAAGCCAGGTCGCTGGGCTTGACTCCTTTTATGAACAAGTTGTTTCCGTAGAAGTTCGGTTCGTATGGGGAAACCAAATCGACGTTGGCTCGTTCCGGGATTTTGTCTTCCAGCTTCAAGCCCCAGAAGCAGGCATTGACCAGCAATCTGCGGAGGTCTTCACATTCTAAATCGACTGAAGAACAAAACGTGGTGCAAAAGATGCGAGACGTTCTGCCCGGTCCCACTGGATATTTTCGTGTCCAGGCAACAGGCATCATCGGTTCATTCTTTTTCCCTTCAACTGCACCATCCTCTGGTTTCATGCCTGTAAGAACCTGACCATCGACCAACACTTCTGCATCAGCCGGTAATTTGTTGATGCCGTAAACATCGGTCGGTCCCCACAGATCTTTGACGCCTTTGAGAATCGGGTGACGNAGTTTGCCGAGCTTAAGAACTCCGCGTGTGCTTTCAGATTTGTGATGACCATGATGAGAAACCCAGGTTTCTCCGAAAACTTCTTTGCCGAAGCCACCTTTCCAATCACTGCCATTGTGTCGGAAACTGTATTTTGCAAAGGGGCTGTGTTTTCTGCGGCTGTAATTAAACCCGTGCGTTGCAGTTCGAAGCCCGATGATCGGTTTTCCTCTTTTTACATAGTCATCAAAATGCTTCATATCTTTATCGGGGAGTTCTCGGAATCGAGTAAACAGCACGACTAAGTCAGCAGTGGCCAGCAAATGCATGCCGGGGATGTTTGTCTGATTGTTCGGATCGATTGTGCCATCTTCCGGGTTGATCGAAAACAGGACTGTGCATTTGAAACCGTGATGCTTGGCAAGAATTTGTGCGATCATCGGCAAGGCTTCTTCGGATCGATATTCTTCGTCGCCAGCAATCAACACAATATGACGCCCAAAGCCCGGTCCGTGCGTTCCTTCATAGACAACCCATTGCTTTTCAGCCTGAATGGTGGAGGAAGAAGCGAACGTCATCACAATTCCCGCGACCAGCGAAACCGAGCCAAGCCATAATTTTGAGAGTATCATAGAGAGCAAACCTTTGCAGAAGATGAATCGCCCGTTGATGTCGGGCAATCGGTGAATTATTTCTGGTGAACCTCAGTAGTCAATGAAGCCTTATAAAAATACCCTATTCCCATCGAAATTGAAATGGAAACAGGGTTTGTTTTCGCCGGATTCGCTTGCAGTTGGGCTTATCGAAATCAATATTCCCCGGCAAGTTTGGCAGCTTTATCGACGAGCTGGATGAATTCACTGCGGTAACCATGCAGATCGTCACCTTGGTTTTGTATCGCCAAAACGCGTACATTTTCAAAAGAGGCATCCCCTTTGTACTTTGAATCCCGTAATAAAAGGCCGAATTCTGCGACCGAGGCTGCAAATTGAAAATCAAGCGATGCAGCATCAAAGCTATTGTTATCATCATTTAAAGGGACATCAAACCGGATGCTTTCGTCAGATTCTGGCTGTTTGTATCTTAATCGGACAGTCAGTAATTCGTCAGACTTAACAATGTCATTGGTAGAACTAGAAACAGATGGCTTTTTATATTTTGAAGGTTCTGCGAACCCAGCTGGTGAATCGACTCCCCAGGGCACAATCTCGTACATTGCAGTAACAGTGTGCCCGGCACCAATTTCTCCTGCGTCCTTTGTGTCGTCATGGAAATCTTCGGCATTTAATAGCCGGTTTTCATATCCGATGAGCCGATAGGCTTGCACTTTGGCCGGATTGAAATCCACTTGGATTTTCACATCTTTGGCAATCGTAATCAGTGTCCCAGCCGCTTGTTCGACAAGCACCTTTTTTGCTTCGTTCAAGGAGTCGATATAGGCATAGTTGCCATTGCCTTTGTTGGTCAATTCTTCCATTTCGGCATCTTTGTAGTTTCCCTTTCCAAAACCGAGAATACTCAGAAAAACATCGCTTTTAGCTTTTTGGATTATCAAATCGGAAAGGTCACTTCGGTTGGAAATGCCCACATTAAAGTCGCCATCAGTGCAGAGAATCACACGGTTGATTCCGCCTTCAATAAAATTCTCAATTGCAGTTGCGTATGCCAGCTGAATCCCTTGCCCGCCGTTGGTCGAACCGCCTGCGTTGAGCCGATCCAACGCACCCAGAATTTCATTTGCATGATCACAAGTTGTCGAGGGGAGGACCAAGCCAGATGCACTGGCGTAAACAGCGATTGCAACTCGGTCGTTTTCGCCCAGTTGTTCAATCAGCAACTTCAAAGCCTTCTTCACCAACGGAAGTTTGTCAGGAGAATTCATCGATCCGGAAACATCGAGCAAGAAAACCGGATTGCTTGCAGGCCGATTTTCCAGTTCCACTTCTCGTCCTTTGAGGCCAATTCGAACGAGGCGATGTTCTTTATTCCAGGGACAGACTGCGACTTCGTTGTGCACAGAAAACGGAGTCTCATCTTCTGGTTGCGGGTAGTTGTAGTCGAAGTAATTGACGAATTCTTCAATCCGTACCGCGCCAGCAGGAGGTGTCTGGTTCTGATTCAAAAACCGGCGAACATTGGAGTACGAAGCAGTATCAACATCTATCGAAAACGTAGAGAGGGGATTTTCCTTGACTGAAAGAAAATTATTTTCAATGATGTCGTCGTAAGATTCCGTATTGAATTCGGTTTGTTCGAAAGAAGATGCGTGGTGGCTTCCAGTGGAATTTCTTGATGCATCCACGATTGGACCCCCAGAGTAACTGCATCCCGCTAAAACGGGAGAAACGCACAATGAAAGTATGAATAGTCCGGCATTTTTCATCATCGCTCTCCTGAATTGTTTCTAAGTGATAGACCCTAATTCATGGATCTTTACTCCTTTTCTCATATGATTGCTAGACGAAAATTAAAAACATTCCGAAAAACTTCTTATTGCTTCTTTTTAGTAATTAGCCCTTTCTGCAAATCATCAACAACTGTTGCCAGAATTGCAGGATCTTTCCTTTTCATGATATTTTCAATTCGCGATTCAGGGACACCGAGCCGTCGCATCAGGTCTTCGGCTGATTCCCAGCGTTTGATGGCTTGCTTGGGGGTTGCCAGGAAAAGACTGGTCACTAGTTCGGCGAGCCGCTGCTCATCGATTTGCTCGCGATTGTCGTAATATCGTTGAATCACTTTTTTTTGATGCTGAGAATACTGCCGGTCAGCCATTTCAAAATCCCTTGCCTTGATTAGTCTTAAATGAATCTATCTTGATAGTCTCCAAGCGGCAGAATAAACAATACTGGAAATCATGAAACTGACTCCTTCAGATTCTTTCCGTCTAAATATCTTTTTTTGATTTGAATATCTCGAAGCGATTGATATTGATCCCAAGGAACCTCTATTAATTGGTTCTCCCCCTTACGAAGGGGGAGTTAGAGGGGGTTTTGAACGGTTTTTTATAACCAAACGATATTCGAGTACCTCTGGGATTCAATTCATAGAGGTTCCCTCCAATGAATTCCTCATCAATAATCATTTGAGCCGAACGATATGTCCACCTTTAATCTGCGATTATTGATCAAGACCATTTCAAATGCAAAAGCTGCACAAATTGCTTGATCAGGAACCGCTCTTGACCGATAGGCGGAATTTGAGAGAATGCGGTCGATCTTCCGCCTGTTTTGAATGCATTGAGCTTTCCGCATGTTTCGTCAGGGATGACATTAGAGAATGAGTCAACCGATTGCGTCTTCCGTGGTTTCTTCACACAGTATGCGACGTCTGCTCCCCTCGGCCAGTTTTGTTGGTTGTGGCGACTTACTGTTTCGCAATATTTCTTCCCACTCGAAAAATTGCGGCCCGGGTACATTATTTGTCGCTGTTGCCGGCAGCAACAACAACGGACACAACTACACCCAAGAGGCTATTAGCCGCGGAGCTTGTGGGGTTTTAACATCGGTGCCTCTGGTGGGAATCAATGTTCCTCAATGTGTCGTTTCCGATGTACGTCGCTGTTATGCCTGGTTGTGTCAGTATCTTGCGGGGCAACCAGCAAATTCTCTGGAAGTTCTCGGTGTGACGGGTACCAATGGCAAAACAACCATCTGCTGGATGCTGCGTTCCATCTTGAAAGCCGCATCAAAGAAACCAGGACTTCTGGGAACGATTGAATACGATGACTCCGCCAATCCTCCGACTCCAGCGACGATGACAACCCCCGATGCAAGCGAAATCGCCAATTGGTTGCAGCAAATGGCCCGGCAATCTGCCAGTCATGCGGTATTAGAAGTTTCCAGCCATGCGTTGGAACAAAAGCGAATCGCAGGGTTATCTCTCAGAGCTGCAATCATCTCTAACATCACCCACGATCATCTTGATTATCATGGAAACCTAAAGTCTTACATTCTGGCTAAAAGTATGATTCAGGATTTCTGCGCATCCAACGCAGATTTGGTCATCAATGGCGACGATCCCATAATCCAAGAAGCATTAAGTTTACGCCCCTGCAACATCGATCCCATTACGGTTGGTTTTTCGACCAGCAATCAATATCGAATCTCAGTCCTTGAGCAGTCGTCACGAAACAGCAAGTTTGAAATCAGTTTTGACTCCCAGACATTAGAACTAAATGTTCCGCTTCCGGGAAAGCACAATATCATCAATGCTGCATTGGCAGCAACCACTGCAAGCAGGCTGGGCTGCTCCAACGAAGAGATCATCTCAGGAATTGCTCAAGCAAAGATGCCATGCGGTCGAATGGAAAAGATTGATCTCGGGCAGAATTTTGATTGCTATATTGATTACGCTCACACTCCAGATGCAATTTCCAATGTGATCAATTCGATGAAACCACTGGTCAGCGGTCGGATCATTTGTCTGTTTGGAGCAGGTGGCAATCGAGATCGCAACAAACGTCCGATGATGGCTCTAGCTGCTCATCAAGCGGATCTTGTGGTACTCACCAGCGACAACTCACGTGACGAATCGGTACATCAGATTTTCCACGAAATTTGCGAAGGTTTTCCCGATGGCTGTGGCCCAGATTACCAGAATGAAGACCGAGCACAAGCAATTGCCTGGGCGATTGATCATGCCCAGCCGAACGACTGCGTACTGTTACTAGGCAAAGGGCACGAAACAGGTCAGGAGATCTTGGGCAAAGTTCATCAATTCGATGACCGGCATCAAGCTCGTATTGCAATCGCAAACCGGCTGGCTGTCACAGGAGTCACTGCAATCAAAGTCCCTGCATAATATCTTATTGAGTCCGTAAATAACTACTACTTAGTCGGTCCTGAAAAACTCATCTGGGGAGCAGGAGTTTCTAAATTTGTTAGCGAAACCAGATGGTGCTGATTTTCTTCGTGTCTTTGAGCCTTAGTGGTTCCTGTTTTTT
>JAESQE010000065.1 GCA_016765335.1 Planctomycetaceae bacterium | reverse complement strand
GTTTTTGCTTTCCAATGCCGTGATGAATGCAATCGGCACGTGTCTCATCGAAGCAAATGTTTTGATGAGATACTCGGCCCAACGTTCGGATGTCATTTCTCCGTCGAGGCCCAGATCCCATTTGTTGACCACAAAAATACATGGTTTGTAATTGTGTTCGATTTCTTCGATCAGCTGCTTATCAACATTGGAAATAGTTTTGGTTGCATCAAAAACCATCAGCACAACATCGGCTCTGCGAATACTTTTTTGAGCGCGAACCAGCCCGTAAAATTCAATGTTGTTTGCCAGAGATTTTTTCTTGCGAACACCGGGAGTGTCGATTGCAATAAAAGTTTTTTCGTCGAGTTCAAAACGAACATCGACACTGTCGCGTGTTGTGCCGGCAATTTCGCTGACAATCATGCGATCTGTTTCAGCCAGCGCATTAATGAAAGTACTTTTGCCTACATTTCGACGACCGACAATCGCCAGCTTCATTTCCGGATCAGCTGCAAGTTCTGCCCCGTCTAGTAATTCTTGTTCGTCTGCACTGGGAAGTAGTTCGATGATTCTCTTCATCAACTCTTTGCGATGACGATTCGCTTTGACGCTTGTTTGCAAAACGTCAGCATCTGTCAGTCCGAAGTAGTTGGGCAATTCGAGATCGTATCGCTCTGATTCGCATTTATTGACGACCAGCAACTTAGGTCGATCAATCTTGCGAAGCATTTCTGCAACTTCCTGATCCAGTGGTGTGACACCAGTTTGGCCATCAGCAACAAACAGAATTAAAGTTGCTTCATTGAGAGCGATGTCAATTTGGTGCTCGACATCATCGGCGAGATCGTCCGCATCGACGATGCCGATGCCGCCGGTATCGACCAGCTCGAAATATCGATCCTCATACTGAATCAACTGAATCACACGATCTCGCGTGACTCCAGCCGTGGGATCAATCACCGAAATTAACTTCCCGGCGATCCAGTTAAAAATCGAACTTTTCCCGACATTCGGGCGACCAACAATGACAACTTTAGGTACAGGCATGAGAAACAAGCATTAAGACGTTAAATTTGACGCCGGAATGCGAACCTGCTTGTCATGCTACTTAATGACCAAAATCGACGCGAAACCGGTGCTGAAGCGGGTCACAATACCAGAAAATCAACAGATTGCGAGCAGGATTCGACCCGGAATTAAAAGTAGACGCCTCAGTAGCCTTATTTGACCACTAGACTGATCAAAAAGACAGAACCTCCCCCTCAAATTAGGGGGAGAACGCAATTCTACCCGTTTTGTGATTCGAAATTTTGCATGAAGCGGACCAAGTCGAGGATGCCTTCTTTGGGGAACGCATTGTAGATGCTGGCTCGCATGCCGCCAACGCTGCGGTGACCTTTGAGGCCATCAAAGCCTTCGGAGGTTGCTTCTGCGATGAATCTTGCATCAACATCTGCATCGCCAGTCACAAAAGTGACGTTCATCAGCGATCGGCTATCAGCATCCGTAGCTGGCTTAAATAGTGAACTGCGATCAAGGTAATCGTAAAGTGGCCGAGCTTTGTCTTCGTTCTGCTTGCCCATTCCTTCGAGTCCGCCATGCTTAAGAATCCATTTGAAGACCAGGCCCATCACATAAATTCCAAACGTGGGCGGGGTGTTGTACATGGAATCTGCATTGTGATGCGTGCGATATTGCAGCATCGAAGGCAGAGTTTTCGGGCCTTGCTCGATCAGATCTTTGCGGATAATGACTAACGCCAAGCCGCTTGGCCCCAGGTTTTTCTGTGCACCGGCGTAAACGATGCCATATTTATTGATATCAATCGGACGAGAAAAAATATCGCTACTGGCATCACAGATCAAAGGCGATCCGGCAGGCACATCGGGTACGCTGGTGAATTGCGTTCCGAAAATGGTGTTGTTGGATGTCATATGCACATAAGCAGGTGCGTCACTGAATTGATTTTCTTTGGGAATGTAGCAGAAATTGCGGTCTTCGCTGCTGGAGNCNNNNTGATNCGGATCTTTCCAAGTATTTTGGCTTCTTTGATCGCTTTTTTAGACCAAGAGCCTGTGACTAAATAGTCCGCAGTTTTTCCTTTGGGAAGAAAATTCATAGGAATCATGCCAAACTGTGTCGAGGCTCCGCCCTGCAGAAACAGGACAGCGTAATCGTCAGAGATTCCAGCCAGCTTCCTGCAATCAGCTTCGGTTTGTTCTGCCACTTCGAGAAACGGCTTGCCTCGATGAGAATGTTCCAGAATTCCGATGCCGGTATCTCCTAAGGAAAGGAGATTGTCCATCGTTTCTTCGATGACTTCTACGGGTAATGTAGCTGGACCTGCGGAAAAGTTGTAGACACGCTGATGCATCTGAAAGCCTTGATCAAAATGACGTTGTAGAATGAAAATGTTGCGTCAAGGTAATCGATCAGGTTCCAGGTTGCGAGCTAAAAACGTGTGACAAACCCCGGGTGCGACAGAATGGCGAGCACATTCATCGTAATGTTTCGTAAATAACGCCATCACTGTTTATTCCTGTGGATGCATTTTCCTGTAGAAAGCCTGTTGCAGACTCTGGACAACAGCCGCCCGGATGCATACATTGGAATCTTCCGATCCCAAGGACAACTGTGCAAATTGTCCCCGGTTCTCGGGCAATTCCTAGCATTTGATATCTCAGGCAATTCAGTTGATCGACAGAAAAGAGACACGCATTATGAGTTCTTCGGCCCAGCCAGCAGGCGACGGAATTGTCACCAAGCTATCCATCATGATGTTCATCCAGTTTTTCGTCTGGGGAGCCTGGTTTGTGACGCTTGGTCAATGTATGGGAACCTATGGTGCCGAAGATGCAACTATTGGGAAAGCATTCGGAAGTGCACCGTTAGCCGCAATACTTGCGCCGCTCTTTCTGGGGCTTATTGCAGACAGGTTTTTTGCTTCCGAAAAAGTGATGGGTGTCTTGATGCTTTTGGCGGGTGGAATCATAAGCCTGGTTCCGTACTATCTTGAAAAAGGTGAGATGGCAATGGTCGTGAGTCTATTTATCGGCCACATGCTTTGCTACATGCCGACATTGGGACTAAGTAACACAATTGCATTTAGCAACATCCCAAAGCAGACAGACTTTCCTAAGATACGTGTCTGGGGAACGATTGGCTGGATTGCTGCTGGCCTGTTTATTGGTTTCATGGGCTGGTCAAACAGCTTGAACATTTTCTGGGTCGCTGCTGCCGCATCGATTGCATTTGGTTTGTACTCATTTAGTCTTCCCCACACGCCACCGCCCGCAAAGGGAGAACCTTTCAATCTGCGTTCGCTATTAATGCTTGATGCCATAAAATTATTGATGAATCCTCCCTTTGCTGTGTTTGTTCTATGCTCAACGCTGATCTGCATTCCCCTAGCGTACTATTACGGAATAACTGCACAATACATTTCTAATGCTGGCTTTGAACAACCGGCATCTTCGATGACTCTGGGGCAAATGTCTGAAATTATTTTCATGCTCTTAATTCCATTCTTCTTTCGGAAACTTGGTGTGAAAAATATGATTTTAGTCGGGATGCTCGCTTGGGTTGCCCGTTATGCATTGTTCGCAATGGGTGCCTCTAACCAAGTAGCCTGGATGTTGTTCCTGGCAATTATTCTTCATGGTATTTGTTACGACTTCTTCTTCGTGACCGGTTTTATTTACACTGATAAAAAAGCTCCGAAGGAAGTGCGAGGCCAAGCTCAATCGCTGCTTGTATTCTTTACGCAAGGTGTTGGTATGTATTTTGGTTACTGGGTTGCATTTGCTCAAAAAGCCGGCACAGTAGAAAAATATGGTGAATTGACAGAAGCAATCAAGCTGGCTCGTCCCGCTGAAGACCTCTCTTTCCTACAATCCCTTGGGAAAATGTTTTCCGTCAACCTGCCTGAAATTGACGCAACACTGCTTTCAGAAACGATGAACCAATGGCAAACATTCTGGTGGTTACCTGCTATAATGGCCGGTGCGATTACATTGCTGTTCTTTGTGGCGTTCTGGGACAAAATTGATGTTGATGAAGTCGAACCAGCTGAAGCTGACGAAGCAACAACATCACCAGAGACTGCCGAGTAAGACGCATTCGCGTTTTGTTCTCGCGAGGAATCTTCCATAAGTCATTCTCAGCACAGGGCGACCTACGGGCGATGGATTGGCGAAATTTTCATTGAGATTGGCCTGAGTTCTGATCTTGAAACTTCTGGGGCTAAAACAAGTTCTTGTTTGCCCCTTTAATTTTGCATGGGCTGGCTGTGATTTTCTTAACGCTTCATTCGCCACCTGGCAAAAGTTCGCAACTTCAGAACTGGCACTTCGGGCTGGTAGTGAAATCGTGCGTTTTTCTATCGAACAATGAAATCGCATGAAGAACCTCGGGTGCCTGCGGCACTCACACGACCCTGAACGGGATCGTATGAG
>JAESQE010000064.1 GCA_016765335.1 Planctomycetaceae bacterium | reverse complement strand
TGAAATATTCTTTGCGAGGCATTCTCACGGCATCCGCCAACGAAATCCGAGAAATGCCTGGTGTTTGGCGGGGCTGTTTGAGTGGTCAGCAAGAGCCGGATCTGTCGCAGGCGATGGTTCGTTCTCACAGTTGTTATCTTTGGCAAACGGCTGCCCTGTCTTCGCAAGCGGGCATGCTCGGTGCTCAGATGAATCTGCAAGTTACGTAGCGTGGGTGCATTTTTGTAGGTTGGGATAGCGGATGCGTATCCCAACATTTTCTTGTGGTGTCGTACTCGAAAATTGTTCCGGAATCCAAAGGATCTGCAACATCACTTGTTGCCAAACGTCTCTTATGCTTGTCGGGGGACCAATCCGTGTGAATCACAATGAGAATTCCTCGGGTGCCTGCGGCACTCACACGACCCTCAAGCGGGATCGTATGAGCTACCCGGTGTGAGCTACCCGGTCTCCCAAGCATAAATAGCCGGGGTGTTATGAAATTAGATCGTGGACTACTTTTCCGTGCACGTCGGTTAGTCGGTAGTCTCTGCCTTGGAATCGGTAGGTTAATTTTTCGTGGTTGAAACCTAGCAGGTGCATAATCGTGGCTTGTAAGTCGTGCACGTGGACTTTGTTTTCGACAACGCCGAAACCGAGTTCGTCGGTCTGTCCGTAGTTGAAGCCGCCTTTGCTTCCGCCTCCTGCGAGCCACATGGTGTAGCAGTCTGGATAATGATCTCGACCCAGGACTTTGCCCTTTGCGGTTCGGCCTTCACGAAACGGTGTTCGCCCAAATTCGCCGCCCCAGACAATCAGCGTATCCTCGAACAAACCACGCTGCTTGAGGTCTTTAATGAGAGCTGCGACCGGTTTATCCATTGTCGCACATTTTTTATTAAGCCCCTGACCAATGCCAGAACCTTCGGAAGTGCCGTGAAAATCCCAGCCCCAATCGAATAGTTGCACATAGCGAACGCCGTCTTCCACAAGCCGCCGAGCGAGCAGGCAGTTGTTCGCCAAGGAAGATTGGCCGGGCACGGCACCGTAATCATCGAGAGTTTGCTTTGTCTCTTTGGAAATGTCCATTACTTCGGGCACTGAAGTTTGCATGCGGTAGGCCAGTTCGTACTGCGCGATGCGGGTTTGAGTTTCCGGATGTCCATTTTTTTCGCCTTGAATTTCATTGAGATCTCTCAATGCATCCAAGCTCATTCTGCGTACGTCTCGACTCATTCCTTTGGGGTTGGAAACAAACAGTACCGGATCGCCTTGCGACCTGCACTGAACTCCTTGATAAACCGAAGGCAAGAATCCGCTGCCAAACGATTTGTTTCCGCCGTTGGGTTGCACGCCGCTGGAAATGAGCACGACGAAGCCGGGCAGGTTCTGGTTTTCTGTTCCCAGTCCGTAGGTTGCCCACGAACCGAGTGAGGGACGCCCCGATTGAGGCGATCCGGTGTAAAGCAGGAGTTCTGCTGGTGCATGATTGAACTGATCGGTCGTCATTGAATGGATCATGCACATGTCGTCTGCGACTTCGTGCAAATTCGGAATCGCAGCTGACATCCAGCTTCCCGATTCACCCACCTGTTTGAATTTCTGAGGAGACCCCAGCAATGTTGGCACACCGGTCGTGAAGGCGAATCGTTTTCCTTCGAGGAAATCGTCCGGGCAATCTTCGCCATTTCTTTTGACTAATTCGGGCTTGTAATCGTACAGGTCAAGATTCGGTGGCGAGCCTGTCATATGCAGATAAATGACTCGCTTCGCTTTGGGGGCAAAGTGTGGATCTTTGGCTGAGAGTGGATTGGCTGCTAGAGGAGCCGCTTGTCCCTGATCGGCGAGCATTGACCCCAGCGCGATGCAGCCCAGGCCAATACCGGAATTTTGCAGGAAATGCCTGCGGGTTGCTTGCTGTAGATGCTGTTCGATGTCGTTCATTTGGAAATCCTCTCTCCTGGTGAAGAGTGAAATTATGAGTCAGTCAAAATATGAGTTTTAAATTTTATGGTCCACAAAGTGAACCTGAAGGGAACCTCTATCAATTGAATCCCAGAGGTTCTCGAAAACAATTTAGTTATAAAAAACAGTTCAAAAATCCCCTCTCACTCCCCCTTCGTAAGGGGGAGAACCAATTCATAGAGGTTCCCTGAAGTCTCTACGGTTTCATTAACATTTCATCAAGGTTGAGCAGCACATTTCCTACCAGGGTCCAGGCAGCAAAAGCTGCTGGGCTGGCGTCTTTGGGAAGTGGGCCGATGGGGTCAGTCGCTAATTCAGTGGCTGCTTTGAGATCCTGCTGGTATTGATCCTGTGCAGTATTGAAAAGTTGAACCAGACGTTGCAGTTCTTTTGCTTGAGGCTTACGGGCAACACAAAGTTGAAAACCGAATGTAATTTGTTCTTCTAACGAACCCTGGTTTGCAGCCATTCGTCGGCCCAATGCTTGAGCGGCTTCGACATAAACCGGATCATTCAATGTGACAAATGCTTGCAAGGGTGTGTTGGTGCGTTCCCGTTTCAGGTTGCAGGTTTCTCGGTTCGGGGCATCAAAGGCAGCCATCGAGGGATAAGGATTTGAGCGTCNCCAGTTGGTGTAAAGACCGCGTCGGAATTTGTCGTTTCCTTTGCTGGTTTCCCAATCAATTTTTCCGCCAAACGCTGCACTGAGGCCCATTGAAGGCTGAGGCGGTTTGACGGGTGGGCCGTACATGTCGAGGCTAAGCAGTCCGCTGACCATTAAGGCTTGATCACGAATCATCTCAGCGGACAGGCGGAATCGTGGTCCTCGTGTGATGAGCCGATTTTGTGGATCACGCTCGATCATTTCATCTGTCACGACAGAAGATTGTTGATACGCTGCTGAGAGAACGACCATTTTAATGAACGCTTTCATATCCCAATCAAGACGAACCAATTCTGTGGCGAGCCAATCAAGCAGTTGCGGGTGAGTTGGAAGTTCTCCCTGGGAACCGAATTCTTCACTGGTTGAAACCAGCCCAATCCCAAACAGGTTTTCCCAGTAGCGGTTCGCAATCACTCGGGCAGTTAAGGGGTTATTCTCGTCAACGAGCCATTTTGCCAAATCGAGCCGATCAGGAAGGCCTTCTTTTTTTTGCATCGGATGAAAAGCAGAAACCAATCCCGGCTGAACTTCATCGCCTAGTGACATGAAGTTGCCTCGGATCTGCACAAACGTTTTGCGGCGTTTGTCTTCGGCAAGTTGCTTCATCACGGGCACTGAAGTGTAGGGTTTCATGCCTGCAATAGATTTCGCAGTTTTCCTGGCCTGTTGACGTGGCTCGTCTAACTCGGTCGCAACTTCGGCCATGTAATAAGTGGATAGTTTTTGTTGATCTTCATCGGATCGCTGCNCGGCAGTTTGTCTCGCGATTTTCNGCATTTCAGGTTTGATGGCTGCAATTTTCGAAACGATTGGTTCGTTCGTCACAGAGATTCGAAAGTTCCCCAAGGTATGATCTTTATGGGTTGATTGTTGTTCGATTTTGACGACGAGTTGTTCGTCGGCTTGAAGTTGAAATGGTTTTTTTGAAATTAATGTCAGTTGGTGAGGCTGATCAATTTGCCCCCCCACGGCCCAGCCACGTTTGTTCGGATCTTTGGCATCCAGGACAAATGAGGCATCAAATTCTGGCTGATTGAAATCTGCAAATGCTTTGAATAGTTCGACTGGTCTGCTGAGGCTGAGCTGGAACTCCTGATTCGGATTGGGGGATTCTTTGACGATTTTCTCCCAGACAACTTGCCTGGCTTCGTCTAACGCAACGACTCGAAAGTTATTCAGCCGAGTGTGCAGGTTATTGTCGGTTCGGTTCCAGATCACGATTTTGTTGACGGCCTGGGTTGATTTCAGATCGACTTCCCACCAGGGGTTTTCTGATGTTGCGGTGTGTGATGTTGACTTGGCCTCGAAATAATCTCCGCTGGTGTTGTTATCGATCGCCAGCTTTGCATGCCCGCCAGACCCCAGACTGCTTTGAGTCGCTTCTCCCTGCAAGGCAATGTTGTTTGCCCCGGAAAAAACTTGCACTTCGGCTAAGGAGAGTATTTTTTGTTTGCCTGGGATTTCAACGCGTACATAGCGAACTTCCGGTGAACGATTCCCGGCTGGCTCGATGGCAGCGGAAACTCTTGTGATAACAAAGTTGCCTCCTCCTGCATTTCCTGCTCCTTTACCAGGGAATGATTCCAAGGGCAACGTTTCCAGCTGGATTGCCCGGAACTGCTGAGCTGTTTTTGCATCACGTTTTTCATCAGGCAGTGATAATCGAACTTCGTAACTATCATTCGGTTTCGAGGCAGCCGCGAAGATGGTGGAATTGTCTCTGATTTCCATCACCGATTTTTGAGTACTGGTCGCGACCTGGGGAATGGCATGAGTCCACTTCAGTGGAGTTTGCATCAAAGCTTCCCACTTTTTCTGTGAGGCAATCAGTTCCGGTGTCGGTGTTTTTAGTTGAATGTTGAGCTGGGCGAGTGCTTTTTCCCAGTCCAGTTTTTGTTGCTTTTGCTCAGCGGTATAATATTGGAGTAACGGTCGTTCGTCTTTGATGTCTGCGTCTTCTGTGTTGTTTAAAATCGCAAAGACCTGGAAAAACTCTTTTTGAGAGATGGGGTCAAACTTATGCGTATGGCACTGCGCACAAGCCATCGTGGTTCCCATCCAAACTGCAAACGTGGTGTTGACGCGATCGATGATGGCTGCGTTGCGGAATTCTTCGTCGTTGGTTCCGCCTTCGTTGTTGGTGAGGGTGTTGCGGTGGAACGCGGTGGCGATTAATTGCTCGTCTGTGGGGTTGGGCAGTAAGTCGCCCGCAATTTGTTCGATGGTAAATTGATCGAACGGTTTATTGTCGTTGAGCGACTTGATTACATAATCTCGGAATGCCCAGATGGTGCGTGGAGGATCGTCTGCGTAGCCAGCTGAATCTGCGTATCGAGACAGGTCGAGCCACATTCTGGCCCAGTGTTCGCCGTAAGTGGGAGAGGCCAGAAGCCGATCAACAACTCGTTCGTAGGCTTTGGGGGATTGGTCGGCCAAGAAGGCTGCAACGTGTTCGCGACTTGGGGGCAAGCCGGTTAGATCGAGACTGAGCCGTCGAATCAAAGCTTCGCGAGGTGCTGGCGACTGGGGAGTGAACCCTTCGGCTTCCAGCTTTGCCAAAACGAACCCGTCAATTTCATTGTGGGCCCAGTTTTTGTGCTGAACTTCGGGCTGGTCAAAGCGGACGGGCTTCTCGTAAGACCAGTGTCCAGCAACTTTTCCGCCCTGCTTGATCCATTTTTTGATGGTCTCCAGTTCTTTCGCGGTGAGTTTGACGCCGGTATCGGCTGGAGGCATTTGTTCGGAATCGTCTTCGCTGATGAGCCTGCGGTACAGTTCGCTTTCATCCGGTTTGCCCGGAATGATTGCAGGCAGGCTGGAATCAGTTTCCGTGAATGCTCCGGTTTTGGTGTCGAGTCTTAATCCGCCTTGACGCTGTGCTCCATCCGGGCCATGGCAATGAAAACATTTGTTCGAAAGAATCGGACGAATATCTCGTGTGAAATCAAGAGGATCGTCTGCACGAGCAACTTGTTCGAGTGAGCTTGCTGGCATCAAAGTCAGAAACAAGAGTAATGCCAGCGAACTGAAAAACTTGTGAAGAGAAGTTCTTGCGATCATACTGTGGGATTCTCGCTGGTAGGGTGAAATATATATCAGTAGTAGGCGGGAAAAATTGACTGATTTCGTAGTTTGATTATACGTGATTCATCAGGCAAAGCCAATGTAACTTGCGATTAATACGCATTCGCGTATTTGTTCTCGCGTTGGATGTTTTCTAGTCCTTGTCAGTGTAGGGCTACGATCACTCATGCAATGCAGGTTTTTATTGAGTTTGATATATAGCAGGGTATAAATTTCGGTTTCACAGGATCGAAAACAATCGAGGGGATACTTTTCTTAGGGTGAAAGGTGTTGATTGGTGGGTGGCCCTGCACTTATGGATACTTATTTGAGGTAGCCGTGGTGGTGATGCGACAAGTTGACGCATCCGCGTGAGGGGTGTTTTTTCTTCCCAGTTGTGTATTGTATCGCTCTATAATGTTTTAGGGTTCTGTCCATTTGAGTTTTGGTATGCGAGAATTTTTCATATTTCTGGTCGTGATTGTGCCTCTGTTTTTATTAGGGGGGGTCGGCTGGACTCAATGGATGGGGGCAGAAAATGCTTTTGCGTATGCGTTGGCTGCGGGAATTTGTGTTTTCTTTGGGGCGTTAGCTCTACTTGTTCAGGAAATTGCATTTCGGACGGATAATTCCATGGCTGGAAGCCTGGGATCGATTTTAATTCGGACCTTGGGGCCAATCGCAGTGGGAGTGTTCGTTAAGCAGAATTCGCCCAATCTGGTCGAGCATCGATTTTTTCTGGCATTTGTTGCCTGTTTTCTGTTGACGTTGACTCTAGAGACTATATTGTCTGTGCTTCTGGTGAACCGTTGGGAGAAATTGCGTAATAAGGGCAATGATACTCTTGGCGAATAAAGTTCATTCTGGTTCTTGATAAATCAAGAGGCTAATTACAGATTTGAGGGCTGGCAGGGCTGGTTTCCTCGTTTATTGATTCATTTTGTGTAGATTTGAGAATTAACAGTTATGGCTAGTGCGGTTCTCC
>JAESQE010000063.1 GCA_016765335.1 Planctomycetaceae bacterium | reverse complement strand
AATTCCTCGGGTTGCTACGCAACACAGACAACCCTGAACGGGATTGTCTGTGCTACCCGGTTTTTTTCGCCAGAAACAAACGCATTTCAGAGCTAAAACCACCGCAGCTGCCAATCAGAACAACTTGCTGATCACCGATCCTTCGTCCAGCAAATTGTATGGGCGGCCCAGGGCGTCGATGGCTTCCAGGTTGTGGATGCCCATGGCGTGGTAGACCGACTTGGTGATGTCCGCGGGAGTGACCGGATTCTCGGCGGGGTACTCGGCTCGTGCATCGCTGGTGCCGTAAGTTTGGCCGCCGCGAATGCCTCCGCCAGCCATCACGTCGCTCAGGCAATGTGTCCAATGATCCCGACCTGCACCGTAAATGCCTCCACTGCGTGGATCGCCAATTTTTGGTTTGCGGCCCATTTCGCTGGTCACCAGTAGCAACGTCTCATCGAGCATGCCTCGATCTGCGAGGTCTTCAACCAAAGCAGAGAAGCATTGATCGAACTCGGGCATCAAGTTTTCTTTCAGGCAATTGAAGTTGTTACTATGCGTATCCCAACCGCCAGCACTGGCACATTTTTTTGCGAGTTTTCGGTCGTCTTCTTTCCAAAAGACAGTGATAAACGGGACACTGGCTTCGGCAAGACGTCGAGCCAAAAGTAAGCTCATGCCGTTAATCGATTCGCCGTATCTTTCCCGGACCGCAGCTGGTTCCTGCGCAACATCAAAGGCCTTGGTTGCACCAGAAGACATCAGCAGGGAGATCGCTCTTTTTTGATGCTTGTGTAATGTCTTCCCTTTCAAATCGTTATCGAGCAAACGCCGAGCATCGTCAATTTCACGCAGCAACGAATATCGATCACTCAACCGGCCCGGCGTGATATCACCTTCCAGAAACAGCGAAGGAGCTTGAAAATGTGTGGGCTTAGCCAGATCTCCATTCACATATAATGGATCGTGCTCAACACCAATCCGAGCAGCAAACTGTCCAGGGCGTGTGTAAGGAGCTTTACTTGGTTTGTGAGGCAGCGTAATCGCGTTAGGCAAAACAGCATTGTTTTTACGCTTGGACGCAATCACAGAGCCCATGAAAGGCCAATCACCAGGAAACGGCGTGCGATTATTCCCCAGCCGGATAAACGATTGATCCGGCACATGACCCGTCAAATTGTAATAGTAACCGGCATGATGATCGTTCGTGTTAACGGTGGCCCCGATGCTGTTAACAACCGCCAGGTGATGAGCCTGCTTGGCCAGCAGCGGCAAGTGTTCGCACAACTGCATTCCAGGAGCAGAAGTTGCGATCGGATCAAAAGGGCCACGATATTCGATGGGAGCCTTCGGCTTCAAGTCCCACATATCGATATGAGAAGCACCGCCACACAGAAAAAACAAAATCGTCGTTTTGGCCTTTGATTTTCCAACCGTTTTTTGAGCAGCAACCGCTCCTTGCCCCAGAGCGGTACCCGCCAGTCCATAACCCGAGGCAACAAGAAATGTGCGCCGCGAAACCGCTGAGGGATTCATCAATGACTGAAATTTCATACGAACAAGTTCCTTGAAAACATCTCACAAAACGGAGCACAGACATTCCTGTCTGTGTCACTCCCACGCAACGCCCCAAATAAAACTCGCTTCCAAGCCCTTTCAGTGTAACAACGCAACAAAAGAAATAACCACAGTAACTGAATCGCTTGACGCTACTTTCCTTCAGATTTCCACTTTTTCATCAGATCGATATTTTTTTGAATCTGCGGGTTCTTTTTCTTGTAGCCTGCCATGTCGCTGTCGTACATCGCTTCGTCTTCCGGGAAACGACCGCGATCATCAGACTCCAATTCCCATTTCTTCAACTGGGCTCTCAACTTCTTCAATCGTTTCTGATGAGCAGAATCTCCTGCAAGGTTATGAACCTCAAAAGGGTCCGCTTCCAAATCGTACAACTCTTCTTCCGGACGAGTTTCTGCCAAATGCAATGACTGAGCTTTGTTCAACTTCCCAGCTGCATAAAGCTCTCGCAGCGGTGCCATATAAGGCTTGCCATCTTTGTACGCACACGGCTGAAGGTAAGGCCGATGCGGATAGTAATTGCGAATGTATTTGTATTTTCCCTGACGAACTCCTCGAATCCGATCCACAGTTTCGTCGCAGCGATCCCGAGCAGTCACCACGTATTTTCGTGGTTTCGCATCAGGACCAAAAAGCACACGTCCCTGCATATATTGAGGAAGTTCAATGCCAGCCATATCCAGAGAAGTGGCAGTCATATCGATATGAGCAATCACATCATGTCGCACTTGATGTTTAGGATTTTGATTCGCTCCCCAAACAACAAACGGCACTTTCGCCCCTTCGTCATACAAAAACTGTTTGCCACGTGCATGACTGATTCCATGATCCGTTAAAAAGAAGATGATCGTATTATCGAGATCGTTTTCACGCTTTAACTTAGCAATCAGCAGACCCACTTCTTTATCGGTGTATTGTACCGAATTCAAATACGCAGCCCAGTCTTCACGAATCGCTGGATGATCCGGATAATAAGGCGGCAGCGTCACATCTTCTGCTTGGACAAGATGATCCAATCCAGAGACGACTTCATCATACCAGCGAGGCACATTTCGTAGTTTGCCGCCACGCAGCTGTACTTGTGCAAAAAGCGGCTGCCCTGCTTTTCTCTTGGACCAGTCCGCACCGTCATACATCTTTTTGCGATCATAAACAAAGTTATAATCTTCTTTCCCGAGACGACTAAACAGATCCGGCTTGCTGGCATCGTAAGCCATGTTGCACGTGTGATAACCAGCTGCCCGAAAGATTTCAGGGACGGTCGTGATCTCTTCAGGCAATTGAATTTTCAAAGCACCACGCGAACTGCGATGATGATGAGCACCGATTGTCGTTTGATACATCCCGGTGATCATCGCCGAACGACACGCCGAGCAAACCGGAGCCGTCACGTAAGCATTACTGAAAACAACCCCCTGCTTCGCCAGACGATCCACATGCGGAGTTTCAACCAACTTCTCCCCCTGATAACCAAAATGAGAAGACATATCCTCAACAACAATCCAAAGAATATTCGGACGCTGCTGCTGAACTTGAGAATGTGCAGCACTGACTTGGGACTGCAACAATCCCAGAATGCAAAACGCAAACAAGCAGACACGAAACAATTTATAAATGGATGACATCATATTATATTTTCTTAGATTTAACACGAACGAATATTAACTTTGGAGTTCCAGGGGCACCCTCGTTACTGAATCGAAAAGTTAGAAACAATTGCACAATTTGGTAAAGCGGTCCTTAGCTTTCCAATTCCAGCTGGCGTAACATGAGTACCTCTAATGTAAAGTGTCCCCAGATAATTAAGAGCCTCTAAATGAATCAAGCCTGCGTCACCAACTTGTGTATTTGATAAGTCCAAATATTCAAGGCTGACAATGCTTTTAAGGTGGACCAAACCGGCATCACTTACCTTTGTGCCCTTGAGGCTGATTCGCTCCAGATTTGTATTCCCTGCCAGATGCATCAATCCGGCATCACCTACCTGAGTGTTATCCAGCCAAAGAAACTTAAGACTTTTGATAGATTTCAGGTGGAGCAAACCATGATCACCTACTTGCGTATCTCTAAGCCAAAGATTCTCTAGATTTGCAAGAACTTTCAGGTGAGCCAGGCCTGAATCCCCCACCTGCGTGTAGCTTAGACCTATAGTTTCAAGCCTATTGTGACCTTTGAGTTGAGCCAGTCCGGAGTTACCTATTTGAGCATTAGAAAAATTGATTGACTTCAGGTTAAGATTCCTATTTCCCAAAAGATTGGAAAGATCGAGATTGCTGATATTCGTTTCATCCAAATCGAGTCTTGTAACTGTTTCACAAGGTAGAACTTCGCTAATAGGTTTTTGCCAATTTGCAGGGAAAAAGGCTAGGAAAACTCCAGGTTCTGTCCCATAGATATTGCCTCCCAGTTGTTCTATCTGTTTGGTTACTCGGTAATTCTGTAATAAAAAATGGTCTATTGCCATTGCAAGAAAGATAACCAACGCCAAAACATTAAATCCTAAGAACCATCTTAAATACAGAACCTCTTTTCGAGTAGGCACTTGGGGATCCATTTTCAATTTCAGGTATCTCCTAATCAAGTGACGTAGGATGGGTGGTTCTGTCGGCGAGTAGATTTCCTTTTCAAAAGATTTTCCTACCGACAGGTTCACCCATCAATTCAGCTTCCATAGATGCAAAAAAAATCGCCAGAGCAGTCGTTCTTGTCTCACTATGAGAGTTTCACAAAAACGAAAATCTATTGGCACACGTAGATGGGTGCAAGCACGCCATCCTGCTATTTGAAACGCCTCAAATCAGCTCTGCTATTGGCTTGGCGTCGTTTTCTACCAGGTATTGTGGGCGACCGTTGAGGTCTTTGATGGTGGTTTGTTCGGTGTTGATGCCCAGGTTGTGGTACAGCGTTGAGAACAGCTGCGGGAATGTGACGGGACGCTGTGTTGCTTCGCCGCCCAGCCGGTCGGTTTGTCCGATCACTTGACCTGTTTTCATGCCTCCACCAAACAGGAACGCAGAGTTCACACGAGGCCAATGGTCGCGACCGACCTGTGCATTAATTTTTGGTGTGCGACCGAATTCTCCCCAGATCGCAACGGTGCAATCATCTGACATGCCGCGCTGATGCAAATCTTCTATCAGTGCACTGACACATTGGTCGAACGCAGGGAAATCTTCAGCTTCCCGCTTGAAGATCGAGTTGGTAAAGTTCTTTCCGCCGCCATGCCAATCCCACTTGCTGTAATTGAGTGTCACGACTCGCGCCCCAGCTTCAATTAACCGACGAGCAACCAGCATACNTTGAGGCACACGCGGTGCGCCGTTGCCATCCATAAATTTGGTCGGATCGCCCGTGCCGTAGCGTTTCACAATCGCAGGATCTTCTTTGGAGAGATCCAATGCATCCGCCAGTTTCGAAGAGGTCAGCACGCCCATCGCTTGTTGATTGAAAACATCCAGTCCATCCATCATGCCGGAAGCATCGGCTTGTCTTTTGAATAGATCGATGCTGTCGAGTAACGCTTTTCGATTCCCGAGTCTATCCAGCGTAATGCCGTTGAGGACCATGTCTTGCTTGGTATCTCCCAACGGTCGAAAAGGAGATTGCGAAATCCCCAGATAGCCGGGGCAGGTTCGTTGTACGGACCGTGCGTGCAAGGATAACACAAAGAAACAAACGGCGGAGCAGTCTGATCAACCGCTCCTT
>JAESQE010000062.1 GCA_016765335.1 Planctomycetaceae bacterium | reverse complement strand
TTCATAAGCGAGGTAAGATTCCGATTCCCGGGGAATGTGGTCAGCATCCTGAAAGCGCTCTGACGAAAGGAAAATGACAATGTCAAATACCCTCGATCCCTCGTCCTTAATTACTGATGAACATCGAAAACAGTATCTGGAAGAAGGATATTTCATTATTGAAAACGCAATATCTGAAGCGCACCTTCAGATATTGCGAGATTCCTGTGATCACTTAATCGACTTGCAGCATCAGGAAATGGATCGTCAGGGAACCGATCACATACATATTAGTATCCGAGGCAAACGGTATCATATTGCCAAGCAGTACGATCAGCCGCCTCGTTTGTCAGAGTATGTTTTCAGTGACCTGATGGCTGAAGTCTGTAAAGCAACCATCGGCGAAACGGCTTATCTGTTTTACGATCAGTATGTAGTCAAAGCAGCCGAGCAGGGCATCAAATTTTCCTGGCATCAGGATTCTGGCTATCTTGGATTTTCACACAAACCTTATGTTACCGTCTGGGCTGCGGTCGATGACATGAGCGAAGAAAACGGAACGGCGTATGTTCTGCCTTATTCCAAAGTTGGCATTCGCACTTTGGTCGAACATATTCGAGAACCGGAAACCGGAGACAAAACCGGTTACTTCGGCGATGAACCAGGCATTCCAGCGATTGTGCCCGCAGGAAGTCTGGTCGTTTTCAGTTCGTTGACATTTCATCGCAGCGGCTCAAACAGTACCGACAAAATGCGACGAGCCTATGTCACACAATATTCACCAGAATTAATTTATAAACCCGAATCCGAAGAACTGATGCACCTGGGAGTGCCGTTCCTGGAACAGGGGAAAAATGTAACCACCTGATAACAGCAGTCATTGATAAAGAAAACACAGATAATAAATCACAATTGAGAAGTCTCCTGAAATTGGTTCTCCTCCTTACGAAGGGGGAGTATAAGAGGGGGTTTTGAAACTACTTTTTATAATCAAACAGTCCTCAATAAACTCTGGAATTCAATCGCTAGAGATTCCCTAGAAGAAATAACATCATGTTCAATCAAACTTCCAGCCTGACTCGCCGATCCTTTTGTGTATCCACAGCTGCTGTTGCAGCAGGCGCATTATGCCCAGGCTCGTCTCAGGATTTGTTTGCAAAAAAAACTGATCGGTTTCAGCTCAAGTACATCTTAGGGTCCAGCATGTACGGCTACCTGAAATTGGAGGAGATACTACCGGAAGTGAAAAAGACTGGGTCAGCAGCCATTGATATCTGGCCCAAACCGCACGGCGATCAGCGAGAACAAATCGAAGCCATGGGAGCCGAACGGTTTCAGGAATTGCTTAAGAAAAATGATGTCACATTAGGGTGCATGACGCATTATATGCTCGGACCATTCGGCTTGCAGAAGGAAATGAAATTTGCACAAAAGTTCGGCTGCCAGACAATGGTCACTGGAGGCAAAGGCCCCAAAGACCTCAAGGGGAAGGAACTCAAAGCAGCGGTGGGCAAGTTTTTGGAACAGATGAAACCGCACCTGGCTGTCGCCGAAGAAACCGGTGTGACCATTGCGGTTGAAAATCACGCAAATAATCTGATCGATTCCCCTGATTCCTTAAAATGGTTAGCAGAATTGCGCCCTTCGAAGAATCTGGGGATTGCATTTGCACCGTACCATTTACCTCAAGACGAAAAATTGCTCTGTAACTTAATTGAAACTCTGGATGATTCGATTTCTGTATTCTACGGTTGGCAGCACGGCATGGGGTGCATGAAAAAACTGCCCAAAGAGCAGGAATTACTACAAATGCCCGGACGAGGTTCATTAAACTTTGAACCAATCCTTGGCTCACTCAAGAAAATAAACTACAACGGCTGGACCGAAATCTTTATGCACCCGGTCCCCAGAGGAATCCCCATTCTGGAAACCAGTACAGCTGTTACCGCAGAGATCAATCATTCTCGAAAGTATCTGGACGAATTGCTTTAAGGGAACCTCTAAAAATTGGTTCTCCCCCTTACGAAGGGGGAGTGAGAGGGGGTTTTTGAACTGTCTTTTTATAACCAAACTGTAATGTAGGATGGGTGGTTCTGTCGGCAAACAGGTGTCCGTATTATTGGACTTCAATTCGACAGGTTCACCCTCTTTGTGGTATCGTGGAATCACAAGGCACTCGAAGGTGGGTGCAAGCACGCCATCCTACTTGGAAATCTTACTTAAGGAGATTGGAAATCAGCGAGAGTGATTTCCTTTTCGTCTGCATCTACTTCTGAGTAGTTGAAAAGCAGTATCTAAAGAACACAGTGGAATAATTTTTGAAATCTTAAAAAACGGGCATTGACCCGGGCCATCAATGGTCTGGGTTGCCAATTAGGTTTGTAAGGAAAAACAATGGCGTCAGATCAAAAAGAAAAAGTATTAATTATTATTGGAGATGCTTCTGAAACGCTCGATACGATGTATCCGTATTATCGTTTGATGGAATCCGGGTTTGAGCCTGTGGTTGCAGCTCCGGAAAAGCGGCTGTATCAAATGGTGATGCATGAAGTCAAACCAGGCTGGACAATCACCAAGGAATGGGAAGGCTACACTCTTCAGGCTCAGGTTAGCTTTTCAGAAATCGATCCGAATGAGTACGCTGGAATTATGTATTCCGGCGGACGAGCACCCGAATACATTCGTTACGACGAAGATCTCGTGCGAGTCACCAAGCACTTTTTCGAGGCAGACAAACCGATTGCCAGCGTTTGCCACGGTGTCGAAATACCAGCTTATGCAGACTGTGTCAAAGGTCGCAAAATGGCAACCGTTCCCAAATGCAAATTTGATCTGGAAGTTTGCGGAGGCATTTATGTGGACGAACCGTGCGTGATCGACAGAAACCTGATCAGCGGGCGAACCTTTCATGATAACGGGCACTATGTTGGCCCGTGGATCAAACTGCTGGAGCAAGCTCGTGAGGCGAAATCATAAGCCCTCGGGTTTCCTGGCGACTTGATGAAGGATGCCTCACGCAAAGTTCTAGCATACCCAGGGCAATCGGCTTTTGCTAGAATGGCGAGATTCTTAAATGAAGTGCATTGTTCTTTGATAGGGAGGTCGTGATGGGTGTTCCCGTTTCACAGATGTGGACGGTTTCTACATACGTGTTGAAGCAGCGTTTATTTGGTCGCAAACGGTACCCGTTGGTATTGATGCTTGAGCCGTTGTTTCGATGCAATCTGGCTTGTGCGGGCTGCGGGAAAATTCAGCATCCGGTTCAAACGCTAAGGAACCATCTCACTCCCGAGCAATGTTTTGATGCTGTCCAGCAGTGCGGTGCACCTATCGTTTCGATCCCAGGCGGCGAACCGCTTCTTCATCCGCAAATTAGCGAAATTGTTCAAGGGCTGGTCGAGCGAAAAAAATACATCTACCTATGCACCAACGGCTTGCTATTGGAAAAGAATTTACATTTATTCAAGCCGAGTAAATACCTCTCTTTTTCGGTGCACATCGACGGGCTGGAAGCTGAGCACGATGCAGCTGTTTGCAGGCAGGGTGTCTACAAAACAGCGATCCAGGCGATACGTGTCGCAATCGAAAAAGGGTTTCGTGTCACAACAAACAGCACCTTCTTTCAAAATGCAGATCCGAAACGTACTCGCGAATTATTTGACGAACTAACCAAAATTGGTGTCGAAGGGATGATGCTTTCTCCCGGTTATGAATACGAAAAGGCTCCCGAACAGGATCAGTTTTTACCTCGTCAGGAAACGATCTCTTTGTTCCAGGGAATCTTTTCAGAAAGTAATTCTTCCTGGAAATTTAATCAGAGTCCGCTGTTTTTAGAATTCCTCAAAGGACGCTGGGACTTGGAGTGCACGCCTTGGGGAAATCCGACTTACAATTTGTTCGGTTGGCAAAAACCCTGCTATTTGCTGGAAGAGGGATACGCAGAAACCTTTGACGAACTGATGGCTCAAACCGAGTGGTCTGAATACGGCAGCGAAAGCGGCAATCCCAAATGTGCCAACTGCATGGTGCATTCCGGATACGAAGCCACAGCTGTTGAACAGACTTTCGGCAGTTGGAAAGGGTTTCTAAAAACGGCTTCGCTGGTATTGTTCGGAGCCTCGAAAACAACCCCTACCCAAGCTCCCGCTTTGATGAGCCTGGACATCCCCCAGAAAAACCAATACACCAAAGAACCGAGCAATACACCAGAGTTGGTCGAGCTAACAATGGATACGCCTTCCAACTAACTGCTGCAAGACGGCTTCGCTTGCAATTTCCTTTTCCATTGAATCCGAGTGTCTCATACGATTCTGTTTAGGGTCGTGTGAGTGCCGCAGGCACCCGAGGCTGGGCAAGTTGCTTTGATCGTGATAACACGTCTGTATAATTTTCGATCCGTCTGAGAACAACTCATAAGCACAAATAATTCGACGGATTCTTTTTCTTTGCGCCCTAGCGGCTTTGCGTGATTCTTTTTGACATTTTACAATGTACTTTATTCCAAGCCCAATTATAACTAGCGTCAAGTCATCGTCTGTAACCTTGCACTGGCAAGGATTGAGAGAACAATTTACACGCTAACAAATACGCGAATGCGTATCACATTTCTGATGGAGAAGCAAAATGCTTGATACCGACAATGCAGTCTATGTGGGTAGCTTTGATCCAATCACACTGGGGCATGAAGACTTGGTCCGACGCGGAGCCAGGATTTTCAAGCACTTGAGCATAGGCATCGGTATCAACCCCGACAAAGAGCCTCTTTTTTCTCCAGAGGAACGATTAAACTTAATGCAGGAAATTCTAGGCGACCTTGATAATGTGACGGTGCATTGCTTTACCGGGTTGGCTGTTGATTTTGTGCGACAACAAAACGCAGCTGTGATGCTACGAGGAGTGCGGACGTTATCAGACATTGAAACCGAGTTCACGATGACACTTGCGAATCGCGCTTTGGAACCTGATATCGAAACTATTTTTCTGATGTCTAACGATCAATATTCGCACATTTCCAGTTCTTTGATCAAACAAATCGCACAAATGGGGCGGGAATCTGTCGGAGATAAGCTGGAGCAATTCGTGCCTCGAAAAGTGATTGCACCGTTGCTTGCCAAGTATGCGTGAACAAGCTGCATGTGAGACTTAACCGGAATTTGTTTCTGTTTAGGTCGGATACATTGCGTTAGGTTTATTTGTTTTTGTACAATTTCGGTACAACGTATATCACTTAAACAGGAAAGTTATCTCGTTATGGAATCACGTCGACAGTTTATTACAAAATGTGCATTGGGTGGAGCAGCTGTTTTGCAGGCCGGGTTGCCTGGTGTGGTTTGCGGGGCCAACAATTTGAATGCTCGCAAGACAGCCGGGAAAGTCCAGTACGGATTAGTGACCTACAACTGGGGCAAAGATTGGGATTTGCCTACGCTCATTGAAAAATGCGAAATCGCGGATGTCCTTGGCGTGGAACTTCGAACGACTCACAAACACGCTGTCGAAAGAACATTGTCTGCACAACAGCGACGAGATGTCAAGCAAAAGTTCACAGACAGCCCCGTCACAATGGTCGGCATCGGAAGCAACGAACGCTACGACAATCCAGATCCTGAAGTTGTTAAACAGGCCGTTTTGGCAACACAGGATTTCATCAAGTTGAGCCACGATGTTGGCGGAACCGGTGTGAAAGTGAAACCCGATTCCTTCCATAAAGATGTGCCTCACGAGGTCACGATCGAGCAGATTGGAAAAACGCTCAATCAGTTAGGGAAATACGGTCTTGATTGGGGCCAGCAAATTCGTCTTGAAGTACACGGCAAATGCGCCGAACTGCCCACAATCAAAAAGATTTTGGATGTTGCAGATCATCCCAACGTCGCAATTTGCTGGAACTGTAATCCTCAAGATTTACAGGGCGAAGGCTTAAAGCATAATTTCAATCTTGTGAAAGACCGCATGGGAGATACGGTCCACATTCACGATTTAATTAACTCACCTTATCCGCATCAAGAATTCTTTGAGCTGCTCGCCCAGGCAAATTACAGCGGCTGGCTGATGCTGGAAGAAGGAAAAGTTCCCAAAGAAGATATTGTTGGCAAACTTGCTGAGCAGAAAAAACTCTTCACTAAAATGTGGAAGTAATCAGTAAACCTTGTCGTATGCATCCCTGGATTGGCGGAATCTTCGTGACCGAATCTTCTGGCTGGTAAATCGGGTAGCACAGACGATCCCGTTCAGGGTCGTCTGTGTTGCGTAGCAACCCGAGGAATAACCCTGGAGCTTTCTTCTCAACAGGATTGCCGGAATTGCTTTGCGCTCCTCCTGAATCTCGCCAGCAATATGAAACCGTCATCTCATGCAGGCTACTTCACTTTGTGATCGATTCTACTGGACCCCAATGGTATGCGAGCACCGGTCTATTCGTGTTTGAAGGGTCTGCTCATCAGGGTCTGTGTCGCTTCCAGTGGTGACTTGTTTTCGAACAGCACTCGAAAGACTTCCTGCGTGATGGGCATGTCGATTCCGTTGTTTTCTGCCAGTTCCATCACAGCTTGAGTGGTTTTTACACCTTCTGCAACAGCGTCCATCGATTTGACAATATCTGATAAGCTTTCACCTCGCCCTAAGCGGTCTCCCACGAGTCGGTTTCGACCGTAAGGACTGACGCAGGTTGTAATCAGATCGCCGATACCTGCCAGCCCCATGAAAGTTTGAGGTTCTGCTCCGAAGTGAATTCCGAATCGAGTCATTTCGACTTGGCCGCGCGTCATCAGTGCAGATTTTGCATTGTCGCCGTATTTCAAACCGTCACAGATTCCAGCTGCAATCGCAATCACATTTTTCACCGCACCGGCAATTTCCACGCCGATTAAATCGAGGCTGGTGTAAACGCGGAAACGATCTGTGGCAAACATGGCTTGCACTTTTTTTGCCAGGGAAAGATCCCCGCACGCAGCGACAACACTGGCAGGCAGCCGGCGAGAAATTTCCTCCGCATGGCTCGGCCCTCCCACAGCGACAACACAGCGTGTTCCCAAAACTTCAGAAATGACATCGCTGGGCCGCAGGTGGGTAACCGGTTCCAGGCCTTTGACGACACTGATTGCAGGGCGATCTTCCGTCAAAGCCGGGGCTAGCTTTTCCAGAGATTCTCGAAGATAAGCAGAAGGAATCGCAATCACAAGATATTCCGCCCCGTCGATGGCCTGCTCGATCTGCGAAGTGATTTCAATTTGCTGCGGTATTTTAACTCCAGGCAGTAATCGTTTGTTTTCGCGAGAACTGGCAATTTGAGCGGCTAGTTCTTCATTTCGCATCCAGATCGATACTTCTTGATCTTGATGCTCGTCCAGCAATATTGCACAAGCGGTTGCCATCGCTCCGCCACCGATTACAGCTATTTTCGTCGACATTATTATGTAAGCTCCGCAAGGAAGAAATGACTGAAAGATATAGAGATGTTAATCAGATCGGCTCGAATTCAAAAGGATTATCGATAAAAAACCTCTCGCATTTTGTATTTGCAAAGACACAGCGAGTCGGCATAGGCAGCTAAACGCATTCGCGATTGCCAACGCGTTGAAAATCCCCAGCTCTCAATGCTGGGCAAGCCAGGCAGTGGCACCCCATTGGAATTGAATCCACCAAAT
>JAESQE010000061.1 GCA_016765335.1 Planctomycetaceae bacterium | reverse complement strand
ATCGAGTTCGTGAATTCGAGCAACGTGCTTACGAAATGAAAAGACGCCCTGAAGGCACCCCCCCACTACCGGCGAGATCTCAATTGGCACATGGAGGAGAAGCTGATCCCGGAGGCGAAGGGGTCGACATGCCTCTTAATGACTTAACAAGCGAATGGCGTCTGATGGCTGATCTGTATGCCTTAGCAATCGAATTGGATCGCGTTCGATTCGGTTCTCTTACATTTCTAGCCGCAGGGGAACGACTTCGTATCAAGGGCGATTACACTTACAACGACAAAAAAGTTTTTGAATTCGACGATGAAAAACAATTGAGGCAATCAGGCTCCGGAGGATGCTCTCATGAATGGTGGCATCAATTCAAAGAGAAAAATGAGAACAAGCAACTGCGGGCTCATGCTCACATGAAAATGCGAGAAATTGCTTACTTCCTGACTCGTCTTGATCAATCAAAAGAAGCGAATGGGAAGTCAATTTTAGAAAACTCACTGATCACCATCTCCACAGAATCTGGAGATGGACGTCATAACAATGTCAAACGCGAACTCTCAGGAATTTTCCATGCAATCACCGGAGCAAACAATCGCTTCAAAACAGGCCAAATTCTCGATGTCGGTGCAGAAGGTATCGATGTTTACAACACGATGCTCCAGGCAATGGGAGCAAAAGAAAAACTCGGCCCAAACGATCGCGAGTTCAAATCAATCGACGCAATTCGCGTTTAATTACAGCGGTTTCGTTCGGCTTCTGCTGACAAGCCACCTGAGCCAAACGATAATCCCCAGACTAAACACTGACTGAGTGCAAGGCTCCCAAACCCTGCGAACGAAGGGTGGCTGGGGACAGGTTGTCGTTATTGAGGTTATATTTTTGTAATGGCTTCCCGACAATCTGCCCCCAGAGCATCTGGAATACTGCACAACCTGGGGGGAGGGAAATCACCGATTAAACTTCGTATGAGTATTTCAACTCATTGCGGTGATTTGTCCCCAGGCACCCGGTGTAGCCATGATAGGCATCAATCCCAGCTGCGTTTCCAAAAGCATCATGCAGAGCTGCATCAATCGGAGAGGCAGCAACCAACGCAGCCATGCGGGGCATGGTTGCATTGATACAAACTCGCTTCGCCATCGGAATCATGTCGGGTTCAAGTCGCCAGAACAGATCGATTGGATGTGCAAACTCGTTGGTGTTTTCGATATGCTTGCACCACTGGATGACATAATCTTTCATCAACTTTTCAGCTGTTGCATGACCAGCCGATATTTGCGGCCAGGCCCAGACACCAGCCAGGAAAGTCGCCCCCACCCCCCCCAACCTTCAGATAATTGCCCAGCACGATTCTCGACCTTTGCACGCACATGACAATACAATGGATTATCCATGACGACTCCACCAAACTTCAAAGGAGTGCAAGCTTTTTCGAATGAATAAATGGTTGAAGTGAATTGGCGACCTCTGCAACGCTGCCTAAATATTTACCACGCAAAACCGCAGCTGCGGTTGTCATAATCATCAGCGTAACCAGAAGCATAATCACAGAGCCGACTCGTGCATCTGCCAATCCGCGATTTATGTTTTCTTTGGTCCAGCCTTTGAACCGCACGAGCCATGCAGACTTCGCGTTTCCAATCGAAATAGCCCCCACCATAAATTGCAGGGTCGTGGTGAGTATGCCAACCTGTACGCAGCGGATACCTACAAGTCAAAAGCATCACTCGCGTGGTACTGCAAACGGGGGTGACATAAAACATGGTGCTGACGACACATAGCGAAGTGATAACAAAACGAATGCAATTGTTGGTCCTTCTCATTTCCTTTTGTTTGTGCTCATCGAATTCTCATACTGGTAGTTTAGACTTTTAGGATTACAAGTAATCGAATCAGTATCCAAGGCAAACGGACCATATAATAATGCCCCAAATAATAATGAATTGAGAAAATACGNGCAGAGGGTGGATATTCTGGCCTGCCTTGAAATGAAAGCCTGTTCTAACGAAACAGACCGGTTGTTGGAGAACTGCCTGTTTTTTTCAAAATCTTTTCATACAGACGAATTCGTAATGAAATCCAGATAGAATTCCGGCACTAAAATACAANAGAATTAATCAACAACAATCTGCATGACTTAATAAATTGGGGGCTTAGGACGCCCAGAGTANGGTTTGTTAGACTTTACCCATGAAAACAGGCAAGATGTAAACAACGGCCAGAAAACGTAGCGCCCGGCGGTGAGTGGTAAATTGGAATAAAAGTGTAGCGCCCAGATGACCACCTGTCTTGTTTTTGTCAGACTTTCTGTTTTCAGAAAGTTCTGACTTTAACCGGGCAGGAGGTAACGGTGTACACTGATATGGAACAATGGGCTGAAATTCGTCGGCGAGTTCTCAATGGTGAGATCAGTAAACGCGGTGCTTGCGCTGAGTATGAAATTCATTGGAATACGCTGAAGAAAATCCTGACGCATACCGAGCCGCCGGGGTATCGACTGACTAAAACTCGGGTTCTTAAAATTGATCCGTTTTTACCAACCATTATTGAATACCTGAAGAGTGATAAAAAGACTCATCGCAAGCAACGGCATACGACCAGGAAGATATTCGAGCGGCTCCAGAAAGAGCATGGATTCACCGGTGGAATCACGATTGTTCAAGATGCGGTTCGCGAGTTGAAGCAAAACTCTCGTGAAGTTTTCCTGCCATTGAGCCATCCTCCTGGTGAAGCTCAGGTTGATTTTGGATTTGCTGATGTTCTGCTTAATGGCGAGTTAACCAAAGTGGCTTTGTTTGTCATGACAATGCCTTATTCAGATGCCATTTTCATGCAGGCCTTTCCAAGGGAATGTACCGAATCTTTTTTGGAAGGACACAAGCGAGCCTTTGAATTTTTTGGCGGTGTGCCAAAGCGTATCAGTTATGATAACTCCAAAATTGCAGTCGCCCGTTTCCTTGGGTCTCGCAAAAGAAAAGTGACAACCGAGTTTTCCCGACTGAAAAGTCATTTTTTGTTCGAGGACCATTTCTGTCTGGTGAGACGTCCCAATGAGAAAGGGCATGTGGAACGTTTATTGGATTTTGCCCGCAGGAACTTTCTGGTTCCAGTTCCTGCGATTGATTCTCTGGAAAGACTCAATGAACAATTATGGCAATGTTGCCAGGAAGATTTGAAACGTCAGTTGCGGGGCAAGCCTTCTGCAAAACAAGTGTTGCTTATCGAGGAACAATCCTCGATGCTGCCCATCCCGAAGCAGGCGTTTGATGCCCATCGTCTTGCGCAAGCCAACGCCAATTCCCTCTCTCTGGTTCGCTTTGATAAGAACAGTTATTCGGTGCCCACAAAGTATGCGTATCGTCAAATAACGATTGTGGGCACGGTCGATGAAGTCCGGCTTAGCTTTGAGGATCAGTTGATTGCCAGGCATAAAAGACACTGGGGCCGAGAGCAGTCATTCTTCGATCCAGTCCATTATTTAGGTCTTTTAGAGCGAAAACCAGGCGGGTTTGATCACGCCAAACCGCTGGAGAACTGGGATTTGCCAGTTTGTTTTGGAATATTAAGACGCCGCATGGAAACCGAACTCGCTGAGATTGGCACCCGCGAGTTTATCAAAGTCTTGCGACTGCTGGAGCGATATTCAATCACTGAATTGAAGCACGCTGTGCAGTACGCCTTGGATATTGGAGTCGTTAATGCTGATGCCATTCGGCTGATATTGGATTATCAACAGGAAGTCCCCAGTACGGTGTTTTGTTTAGACGGTCGACCGCACCTGAAACTGGTACAGGTTGCTCAGACTAATGTTTCTGCTTACCAGTCCTTATTACTTGGAGGTTAAAATTATGAAGAAAAATCAAACCAAATCTGTTGTCTTGTTGCAACATCATCTCAAGAATTTGAGATTACCAACGATCCTCAATGAGTGCGAGAAAGTAGCCGTTCGTTGTGCGACTGATAATGTTGATCATCTCGGTTACTTGTTGCAATTG